>DASVWY010000052.1:0-3710 GCA_036392975.1 Solirubrobacterales bacterium
GGGAGGCGCTTGGAGACGCCGACGCCGCCTCCCTGGGGCATGTAGACCAGGTAGCGGCCGGCGATCGAGAGCTGCATCGACAGGCGCGCCCCCTTCGTCTTCAGCGGGTCCTTGACGACCTGGACGACGATCTCCTGGCCCGGCTTGATCAGCTCGTCGATCCGCCGGCCCCGGCCGCGGCCCCGCTTCGGAACCGCCTTGCCATCGGGCATCACGATCTCGTCGACGTGGAGGAAGCCGTTGCGCTCGAGGCCGATGTCGACGAAGGCGGCCTCCATGCCGGGCAGGACGTTGTCGACCTTGCCCTTGTAGATGTTGCCGACGAGGGATCGCCGTCCGCGGCGCTCGATGTAGAGCTCCGCGACCTTGGGTTTGCCGCCTTTGGTCTTCGACTCGAGGACGGCGACTCGGGTCTCGCCGCGATCGGCGGACACCAGGATGGTTTTCTTCATCGTTGATTCAACTCAGTTCGGTTAGGTACGCATGGCCCGGTCCCATTCGTGGGATCACCAGGCGAACCTGCCTCGCTGGCTGAGGCGCGCTTGCACGTGGATGCTCTCGAGGACTCCGATCGCGAGGAAGGTCGCAAGCACGGAGGATCCCCCGTAGCTCAGCAACGGCAGGGGAATGCCGGTTATCGGCATGATCCCCAGGTTCATCCCCACGTTGACGAAGACCTGGAACAGCAGCATGGCGGCGATGCCGCCGGCCACCAGGGTCCCGTAGGAGTTCTTCGAGAGCGTCACGATCCGCAGCGCCCGCCAGATCAGCAGGGCGTAGAGGGATAGGACTAGTGCGGCTCCCATGAACCCGTAGCGCTCACCGATCACCGCGAAGATGAAGTCGGTGTGCCGCTCGGGAACGAAGTCGAGCCGCGTCTGGGTGGCCTGATCGCCACGGCCGGCCGTCTTGCCGGCGCCGATCGCGATCATGGCCTGGTTCTGTTGGTAGCCGGCGTCGCTGGGGTCCCCGCTGGGGTCCAGGAAGGAGGTAAGCCTCTCCTCCTGGTAGCCCTTCAGGATCGGCGCCCCCACGGTGGGGGCGGCGACGAGGACGATCGCGATTACGGCGACCAGCGCCCCGCCGATCGTCGCCAGGTGCGTCCAGCGGACGCCCCCGACGTACATCACGGCGAGGGTGATGACCGCGAACACCAGGGAGGTGCCGAGGTCGGGCTGCAGGAAGACGAGCGCAGCCGGGGCGAGGCCGAGGCAGAGGTAGCGCACCGTGCGCTGCCTCGCCGAGCCCCGCCGGGCGCCATCGATGACGAAGCCGGCAAGCGCCAGAACGAGCAGGAGCTTGCCCAGCTCCGATGGCTGGAAGCTGAAGAAGGGAAGGTCGAAGGCTCGGCGCGAGCCGCGCGCCGCGAAGCCGAAGACGAAGACGAGCGAGACGCTGACGCAGAGGAAGGTGTAGATGCCGACCCGCAGCTCGCGGAAGCGCGAGTAGTCGATGCGGGCCAGCGCGTACATCCCGACCAGGCCGAGCAGCGCGTAGACCAGCTGCCGGTCGGCGAAGTAGCGGGGGCTGCCGGGGACGTCGCGCAGGGTCGCCTCGCTCAGCACGAAGACGCTGAAGGCGGCCAGCGCGACGGCGGCGAAGAGCAGCGGCCCGTCCATGTAGGGCAGGCCGAGCCGCTCGGCGATGCTGGGCCGGGCGGTGAAGGCCTCGGGGCGGGCTTGGCGGGCGCGGGTCGCGTACATGGCTACTCGATCGCCCCCCCGGCTTCGACCGGCTTGGCCTCTTTCTCGAAGTGCTCGGAGAGGATCTGCAGGGCGGCCGGCGCGGCCGTGTCGGCGCCGAAGCCGCCTTCCTCGAAGGTCACCGCGACGACAATCTCTGGGTCCGGGTAGGGGGCAAGCACCACGTACCATGACTGATCCTCGTACGGCGGGCGCTCCGCGGTGCCGGTCTTGCCCGCGACCTGGATCGGGAAGCCGCCGAAGACGCTGTAGGAGGTCCCGTCGCCGGACTGCGCCGCATCGTGCAGGCCGGCGAGGATCGTTTCGCGCCACTCGGGGTCGATCTCGACGCTGCGGGCCGGGCGCGGCTCGATTTCGCGCAGCACCCTGCCGGCCGCGTCTTCGACCCGCATCGCGACGTGGGGGCGCGGGACGGTGCCGCCGTTGGCGATCGTCGCGTAGGCGACCGCCATCTGCAGCGGGTCGGCCTGGAGGTCGCCCTGGCCGACCGAGAGGTTGACGTTGTCGCCGGCCGACCAGGGTCGTTCGGTCAGCCCTTCGCGGTAGAGCTGGTTGCGCCAGGCCGGCGTCGGCAGCAGGCCCGGCTGCTCGCCGGGTAGGTCGATGCCGGTTTCGCGACCGATGCCGAGTCTGTGCGCCCAGTCCTGGAGGGCGGAGCTGTCGTTCATGCGGTCGCCGAGCGTGTAGTAGAAGACGTCGGAGGAGACCTCGAGCGCCCGCTGCATCGAGATCGAGCCGTGGGCGACGCCGCCGGCGTTCTGGAAGGTGATGCCGCCGAGGGTGAAGGCGCCGTCGTCGTAGATCGCTTCGGTCGTGGTCACGTTGCCGCTGGCCAGGGCCGCAATCGAGGTGATCGGCTTGAAGGTCGAGCCGGTCGGGTAGGCGCCGGCGATCGCCCTGTTCGTCAGCGGCGAGCTGACGGGGTCGCGGTACAGTTCGTCCACCTGACTCTGGCTCAACGGCCGGGTGAAGACGTCGGGGTCGAAGCTGGGGTTGGAGCCCATCGCCAGGATCGCGCCGTCGCGAACGTCCATCGCCACGTAGGCCCCATACAGGCCCGTGCCGGAGAGCGCCGCTTCGCCCGCTTCCTGCAGGCTGGAGTCGATCGTTAGGCGCAGGTTGTTGCCCGGCGCCGGTTCGACCACCTTCAGCTGCCCGTTGGGCGTCGGTCGCCCAAGCGAGTCGACCTGAATCCGCGTCGCGCCCGCCCGGCCCCGCAACACCTCGTCGTACTGGTACTCGACCCCGTCCTGGCCCACCGTGTCGCCGGGCTCGAGATCGCGGTACCGCGATTCCTTCAGCTGCTCTTCGCTGACCTCGCCGACGTTGCCGAACAGGTGGGCGGCCAGCGTCCCGTACGGATAATCGCGGACGAAGACCCGGCGCACCTCGACCCCCGGGAAGCGGTCCTGGTTCTCCTGCAGGTAGTAGACGAGGTAACGACCGACGTCGTTGCGCAGGGTCACCGGGGCGCTTGGTGCCAATCGCAGCTCCTCGCGAATCGTCCGCCGCACCTTGGGCAGGGTCGTGTTGGTGAGGGCGGCGAGACGCGCCAGCTCGGCCCGTCGCTCCCGCTCGTCGGCCGGCAGTTTGCGCGGGTTCACCTGCAGAGCGAGGCTGGTGCGGTTGTCGACCAGCACCTCGCCGTCGCGGTCGAGGATCGCGCCGCGCGGGGCGGCGACGCGGTACTCGCGCGTGCGGTTGTTGTTCGCGTCCGCCAGGTACTCCTCGCCGTTGACCACCTGCAGGGTCCAGAGGCGGAAGAAGAGGACAGCGAAGAGGGCGAGGGCGACCCCGCCGAAGACGGCGATTCGCAACGCCAGCCGGTTGCTGATCGCCGGGCCGCGTTCATCGGAGCGCAGGTACATCCCTACGCCCCCAGCACCCGCGGCGCTCGCCGCCGTCGCACCCGCGGCTCCTCGACCAGGGCCGGCCGCAGGGCCCGCCGAACGCCGAGGTAGATCGGCCAGCCGAGGAAGAAGGCGAAGATGCTCTTGAGGAGGACGT
>DASVWY010000053.1:0-8913 GCA_036392975.1 Solirubrobacterales bacterium
TCTTTCCGCTCGGCTTCCCCAACTACGACACGATCTACGCACTTGTCTGGGGACGGGAACTGGCCCACGGCCTGAGCCCTGACTACGGCGGCGTGCTTCCTCCCACGCCTCATCCCCTCGCCGACCTGCTGGGCCTGGTCACCACTCCGCTGGGCGACGGCGCGATCGGGGTGACAATGGTCATCGCCTATGTCTCGCTTGGCCTGGTCGGCTACTTCGTCTACAGGCTCGGCTCGCTGTGGTTCGACCGCCCGATCGGCGCCGTCGCGGCGCTGATCGTCCTCACCCGCGCCCCCTACCTCTCCAACGGCCTGCGCGCCTACATAGACGTCCCCTACATCGCCCTCGTCCTTGGCGCCCTGGTCCTGGAGACGAAGCGCCCCCGCGCCGGCTGGCCCGTCCTAGCGCTTCTGGCCCTCGCCGGCTTACTGCGCCCAGAGGCCTGGCTCTTCTCCCTTGCTTACCTGGCCTATCTCGCGGTCCGGGCGAGGGGCACCCCTGCTGGCTTTCCCTTGCTGGCTGCCCTGGCCCTGGCAGGACCGATCCTCTGGGCGCTGTTTGACTGGATCACCTCGGGCAGCCCCACCTACTCCTTCACCGGCACCCGCGAGACCGTCGAGACGCTCGAACGGCAGACGGGGCCGGTCGACCTCGTCCTCTACGGCCCGCGCCGGCTCGGAGAGGTCCTGCAGTGGCCCGGGATGGTTGGCGCCGCCGGGGGCATCGTCCTCGGGCTCGCCTTCCTGCGGCGGCGCAGCACGATCGGGGTAGCCGCCGCCACCCTCGCGCTCGTCGCCTTCGCCGCCCTCGCCTGCGCGGGCCTCGCGATCATCCCCCGCTACACGATGCTCGCCGCGGCGATCCTCGCCGTCTTCGTCGCCTTGGCGCTGCTCGGCTGGCGGTTGCTGGAGCGCGGCCACCCCTGGCGCCGCGCCTGGCAGGCTTTCGCAGCGCTCGTGGCGCTGATGTTCGTCCTCTGGGGGCCGAACCAGTACGACCTCCTGGCGCGGGTCGACACCGACCTCAGCAACCAGAGTGAGATCGAGTCCGACCTCGACATCCTGGCCGAGTCCGGCGCCTTCGAGCCCCTCTGCCTGCCGATCTCCGTCCCCAACCACCGCGCCGTCCCACGCCTCGCCTTCGACCTGGACGTCCGCCCCAGCGAGGTCGTCAGCTCCAGCGAGCAGCGCCAACCCCGCCGCGGCTACTTCCTCGACCCCGCCAGCCCCTTCGTCGTCCACAACTTCATCCTCGACCCCAACGACCCGGCCCGCCTGGCGACGCCCGTCCCCCCCGGCTTCCGCCCGGTCGCCCGTAACGAGTCCTGGATCCTCTACCGGCGCTGCTGACTCTGGCGACGATCGCGATTGGCGAGTCGATGACCCCATAGGCACGTCAACTCGCCAGTCGTTGTCGGGAGTGGCCCGTAGGCTCCCCCATCGCATGAGAGGCGGGGGACGAATCGCCGGGCTGCTGGGCGTGGGGCTGCTTTGCGGCGCCCTGCTCGCGCCGGCCGCCGCCGATGCGCGGACGATTCGCACCGCGGCGATCGTCGTCTACTTCGAAAATGAACCGCCCCCGACCCCGGGCCCGGACGAACCGGTGCCGCCCGATCCGCTCGACGCCGCCGAGGCGACGCTCTTCGGCAGCGGCCCGGCGGCCTTCGGCTGGAGTGCCCGCCACTATTTCCAAACGATCACCTATGGCCTCGTCGACTTCGCCGGCGGAGGCGACGACGTCTACGGCCACTATGAGATCGGTCCTTATGAAGGGTCCTGCGCGTACTCGCAGTGGACCCGGGAAGCCACCGAAGCCGCCGAGACCGACGGCTTCGAAGCCAGCGCTTACGACCACGTCGTCTACTACCTGGATCCGTCGCTTGCCGCCGCCCCTTGCGCCTACGGGATCGGGGCGGTCGGCTACGCCTTCATGAAAGGGATCGGCCCCTACGTGACGATCCACGAGCTGGCGCACGGGCTGACCGATACGCCGGGCCAGCCTGGAGCGCCGCATGCAAATGCCATGCACTGCATCGACACGACGACGGAGCCATACCGCGACGCGACGTACAGCGACTTCTGCATCCGGGATGACAGGGCCGACCCGTTCGATCCGATGGGATTCGGACTTCGCGGTCCCTACCCGTTGGAGATGAGCGCTTGGCGCAAGCTCGAATTCGGGGCGATCCAATCCGCCGATGCGCCGATCGTCCACTACGCGGGCACCTACACGATCGCGCCGCTGGAGCAGAGCAGCGGCGTGCGCCTGCTGCGGATCCGCAACGGGGCGGGACAGTTCTTCGATCTGGATTTCCGTCAACCGATCGGGCTCTACGACGGCACCCTTTCCTCGGGCGAGCCGGTCACCAACGGGGTGACGATCAGGCTCCACCCACCGACCTTCGACAGTCCGGATTTTCCTTCGCCGCAGGGGCCCTACCTGCTCGACGCAACTCCCGAGACGCCGAGCTACGACGACGCGCCGCTGATGCCGGGTCGCCAATTCCGCGACTTTCGCACCGGCGTCACGGTCGAGACGCTCTCGGCCGGGCCCGGTGGGGCCACGGTGAAGATCGGCGGGCTGCCGGAGCCGCCGGCTTCGTGCGCGTTCTCGCAGGCCTGCGGCGGCCCTCGCAACGTGGGCCCCTGCAAAGTGCCTGGCCTGAAACGGAAGAAGGTCAGAGCCGCCCGCAAAGCCGTCCGCAAACGCGAGTGCAGGATCGGCAAGGTGAGACGTCGCCCCTCCCGGAAAGTGCCGAAGGGCAGGGTGATCTCACAGAAGCCGAAGGCGGGCGCGCAGCGCCGCGAGGGCGCCAAGGTCTCGCTCGTAGTCAGCTCCGGCCCGCCCAAGCGGCGCTAGCCGCGCTCGACGCGGTCGACCGCGCGGTGCGTCGCCGCCGCTACGTCGAGGTCGCCCAGGTCGACCCCGGGCGGCAGCTCGACGTGCAGCTCGCTGGAGAGGTCGACCCGCACCCGCAGGCCGCGCGAGCGCGAGTCGAGCACGTGTCCGCCCCGCGAGCGCTCATTGTCGATGAAGTGAAGGTGGTAGCCGCCGACCTCGAGCCCCTCGGCGTAGGCGGGGAAGCGGAACCCCAGCATCGTCCCGCTGACCTCGGTCAGGTCGAAGACCTGCTGTTCGGCGACGACCTCGGTCAGTGGCCGGTAGGGCGGCTCCTGGCGCGGGACCGAGCGCAGGCGGAGGCGGTCGAAGTGGCCGTCGATGCGAATCGCGCAGGAGGCGGCACCGTCGAGGATCAGGCCGTCCACCCGTGCCAGCAGCTCCTCGTGCGAGTACGGGCCGACGAGCATCGCGTCGATCGACGGCTCGAACATCGTCACCACGGCGAACGGGGTCCGCTCGCCCGGATCGACCGCATGGATTGCGCCCTCGACGTCGGCTCGGTAGAAGCAGCTATCGAGGGCGATCATCTCGCCGTCGAGGCCGTTGAGCGTGCCGAGCCCGAGATCACCGTGCTCGCCCAGCTCGCCGAAGCTGAGGTCGCCGTCGTAGGCGCCGTCGAGGAGGGCGGCGATCGTCGAGGCCTGGAAGAGGACGTGCGGCTCGCGCTCCTCGTGCAGGTCCTCCTCGCGCATCGCCTCGACGTGCAGGGACTTGATCCAGCGCTCGTCGAGCACGGCGGCAGTCTCCCACGTGCAAGCATCCAGCCATGGCTGCGATAGAGCTGCGTGGAGTCGTCAAGCGCTTCGGCCCGATCACGGCGGTCGACGGGCTCGACCTCGAGGTGCCGGAGGGCATCTGCCTCGGCCTGCTCGGCCCCAACGGCGCCGGCAAGTCGACGACGATGCGGCTGCTGACCGGGCAGGCGCTGCCCGACGCGGGTGAGCTGCGGGCACTGGGGCACGTGCTGCCCGCCGACGCCAAGGCGGCGCGGGCGAAGATGGGCGTCGTCCCTCAGCTCGACAACCTCGACGTCGACGTCACCGTTGAAGACAACCTGGCTGTCTTCGCCCGTCTCTACCGCGTCCCCGACGTCGGCGCCGCCGTCGACCGGGCGCTCGACCTGGCCCGGCTTCGCGACCGCCGCCGCGACGCCGTCGACGAGCTTTCGGGCGGCATGCGCCGCCGCCTGCTGCTGGCGCGCGGGCTCGTCCACGATCCCGAGCTGGTCTTGCTCGACGAGCCGACGGTCGGGCTCGATCCGCAGATCCGAACCGAGCTGTGGTCGCTGATCGACAACCTGCGCTCGCGCGGCAGGACGATCCTGATGTCCACCCACTACATCGAGGAGGCCGAGCGGCTGGCCGACGAAGTGGCGGTGATGGCGCAGGGCAAGATCATCAGCCGCGGCCGCCCGGCCGAGCTGATCTCCCAGCACGCGGGACGCCAGACCGCCGAAATCTACGCGCCGCCCGAACGGCTGGCCGAGGCCCGCCTCGCGGCGGAGGCGGCCGGCCTGCGCGTGCGGCCCGCCGGGCCGGCGATCGCGATCGTCGGCGCCGAGGGAGCCAACGGGGAGGTAGTCCCGGAGGACGCCGTGATCCGCGCCGCCTCGCTCGAGGACGTCTTCGTGCTGCTGACCGGCGAGGAGGCGGAATGAGCGACGGCGCGACGAGCCTGAAGCGACTCGAACCGGCGGCGATCGGCGGCGTGATGAGTCGCGAGCTGGCCAACTTCCGCACCTACTGGAAGGGGACGACCTTCTCCAGCGTGCTGGAACCGATCGTCTACCTGCTCGCCTTCGGCCTCGGCCTCTCGGCGACCCTGGTCGACGACGTCAACGGCCTCCCCTACGTCGAGTTCGTCGGCACCGGCATGGTCGCAACGGCGGTGATCTTCGCCAGCGCCCTGCCGGCGATGTTCGGCACCTTCGTAAAGCACCGCTTCCAGAACACCTACGACGCGATCCTCGCCGCCCCGGTCGACGTCGAGGAGCTGGTCAGCGCCGAGATGCTGTGGATCGGCGTCCGCTCCAGCGTCTACGGCTGCTTCCCGCTGCTGGTCACGATCGCCTTCGGGCTCGACCCGACGCCGGGGATGCTCCTAGTGCCGTTCTTCTGCTTCGTCACCGCCCTCGGCTTCGCCGGCTTCGGCGTCGCGATGGCGGCGATCGTCGCCAAGATCGACCAGTTCAACTACGTCACCGCGCTCTTCGTCACGCCGCTGTTCCTCGTCTCCGGCGCCTTCTTCCCGATCGACGAACTGCCCGAGGGCGTGCAGGTGGTGGCGCAGCTGAACCCCCTGCACCAGCTGGTCGAACTGGTCCGCGGCGGCGCCTTCGGCTACGAGCCGATCGACCTGGTCAGGCTCGCAGGCCTGGTCGCCTTCGCCCTGGTCATGTGGCGAATAGCGGTCAACCGCATGGAGGCGCGGCTGATCGATTGACGGAGCCGACGGGCCTGAAACGTCCAACATGTGGACGTTTCAGGCCCGTCGGCGGCAAGTACGGACCGTGCGCCCCGCCTTCGAAGCGAAGTCACCGGGCGTGTCCGTCGCGTTTGGCTCGAGCCGGGCTCACCTGCGGCACCCGCGGCTTCCGCTTAAGGCTGCTTCCTTCCGGACCTGACCTGATTCACGTGCCCACGTCGCGCAGGACCCGGCCGTCAACGCCGCCCGCGGCGCACTGACCCCGACGGCCAGCCCCTCGGAACGGGATTCGGCCCCGCTAGAGCGGATTGCGGGTTACAGGGCACCGCTGATTCCCCGCCTAGCACGGTCCGTCTCCATCCTAGCTGGGACGCGGCGCCTAGCGCCAGCTTGCGTTTCTTGTAGACGGTCGCGCTGACCTTCCCCGCCCGCACGCGGTGGCGGACGAGGAGGCGCTTGCGTTTCGTGACTTGCCCGAAGCCGCCAGCAGCTGGTCGACGCTGGCGCGCCGGTCCATCTCGAAGACGACCGCGCCTGCCGACTCGCCGCCGGCACCGCGATAGGTGAATTGGGGGGCCATCCTGCGATAGCCAAGGTTCATCGGCCTGCCCCTTTCCGTCCGGTGCCCGTCTTCGCGTGAGGACGGCTACTTAAATCTCGGTACCCGCCCCCGACGCCCATCCCTTCGCCTTGGACGAACGTAGGATCAGCGCCTCGTGATCGCGGTCGACGCCGAGTCGTTCTTCGTAATCGTCGTGATCGCCGCAGTAGCGGCGATCACCGTGGCGGCACTGCCGAGCCGCCTCGCCCCTCCGGTCGTCGTCGTCGAGCTGCTGCTGGGAATCGTGGTCGGGCCGGAGGTCCTCGGCCTCGCCCACACCGACGACTTCATCGACTTCTTCTCCAACCTCGGCCTCGGCATGTTGTTCTTCTTCGCCGGCTATGAGATCGACTTCGAGCGGATCAAGGGCACGCCGCTGAAGCTCGGCGCCCTCGGCTGGCTGCTCTCGATCGCCCTCGCCTACGGGATCGGCGGGGCCCTGGCGGCCGCCGGGGTCGTCCTTTCCTTCCTCTACACGGGCTCGGCGATGGCGACGACGGCAATCGGGACTCTGATTCCGATCCTGCGCGACAACGGTGAGCTGAAGACCCGCTTCGGCACCTACCTCTTGGCCGCCGGCGGGGTCGGCGAGTTCGGCCCGATCCTCCTCATCACCCTGGTCCTCTCGGCCAAGCAACCGTTGCACGAGGCCGTGATTCTGATCGCCTTCGTCGCCCTCGCCCTTGCCCTGGCGCTGGCCTCGGTGCGCCTGGCCTGGCGCGGCTGGCCGGCGCTGGAGCGGACCTTCGAGGCCAGCAGCCAGCTTGCGGTGCGGATAACCGTCGTGCTCGTCTTCGGACTGGTGCTGCTGGCCAACGATCTGGGACTCGACGTGCTTCTCGGCGGCTTCGTCGCCGGGATGATCGTGCGGCTGGCGCTCAAGGGGCGCGAGCTGGCGATCTTCGAGTCGAAGCTGACCGCTATCGGCTTTGGCTTCTTCGTCCCCTTCTTCTTCGTCACCAGCGGCATCGAGTTCGACCTCGGCGCGCTGGGCTCTGCCACCGCCCTGCTGAAGCTGGCGATGTTCCTCGCCCTCTTCCTGGTCGTGCGGGGAACGCCGGCGCTGCTCCTCTACCGCGGCGTCCTGCGGGCACGCCAGCGGCTGGCGCTGGCCTTCTACTCGGCGACCGAGCTGCCGCTGGTCGTCGCGATCACGACCCTGGCCACCGAGGGCGGCCACATGAAGACGTCGACCGCCGCCGGCCTGGTCGGCGCGGCGATGCTCTCGACCCTGATCTTCCCCTTCATCGGCCTGGCGCTCCAACGCCGAGCGATTGCCGAGGGCGAGACCGGACCGCCGATCGCGCCCGTCGTATGATCGGCACCCCAGGGCGCGTAGCTCAGTGGGAGAGCGCTCGCCTCACACGCGAGAGGTCGTTGGTTCGAACCCAACCGCGCCCATTGACCGCTTGGTTGCTTTGGGTGCCGCCGTTCTGCTTCTCGCGCAAAGCAGGACTGGGCGCCCGCCTCTATGTGGGCGAGGCGCAGAGCGAGCCGGATCGGTTTCGACGGAGACCTTGGTGTAGGTCCAACCGTGGCGCTCACCGAGCTCCGTATAGGAGTAGCCGGCGACGAACAGGCCAAGGACGGTGGTCTGATCGGAAGTCGAGCGGACGAGTCACAGTCTGGTACCGTCTTGCGCCGAATGCAGTTTGAGCTTTCACGCCTCGATGTGATGCGTTCGTTTGAGTCCTGCTATGAGCTCTGGCGACGCGTGACCAACCCTGAGTACTACCAGCTTGAAAAGTACGTGGAGGAAGCGACGGGGAAGGACATACCCGCTTACGGATCCGGCGCAGCCCCCGGAGACGAGCTACCCGAGGACTGGGCAAACGCGCAGCGCGTGATCGAGGCACTCCAGTGGAGTCTCGATTTCGTCAGTCGACGGCTTTCCGACGAGCCAACTGC
Source organism: Solirubrobacterales bacterium (assembly GCA_036392975.1). Classification (GTDB taxonomy): domain Bacteria; phylum Actinomycetota; class Thermoleophilia; order Solirubrobacterales; family 70-9; genus VRUE01. The sequence continues at coordinate 7,835 of DASVWY010000053.1, forward strand.
AACTGAGGTCAAGGCCCTTGAGGACGGGCTTGAGCAGGGACTGGTCTCCGGTCGACAGGAAGTCGACTCGAAGGTTCTTCAGATCTTCTTGAACCATCTATTCGTATATGTCAGCGAACTGAGAGATCCAGACACGGACCAGATAGACCTTTTGGTTCGAGCGCTTCCCGAGCCTTAGCGAGGTCCGCGACCGCGCGCTTGGCTTGAGCTCCCGTAGCTGCCGCAGCCCAGGCAGCACGTGATTGCTCGTCGTCGCGAGCGTACACCTCGTCAGACATCCAAAGCACCATGGTCGGCCGAGCCCACGTTGCGTCCTCTGGCAGGTCCCCTGACGCAGGAACTACCGCTTCAACGTAGATCATAGAAGCGACCGCCCAGCCGGCGAGCGGATTTGAAAGCACAGTGTCGAACGCAGTCTTCGGGAACACCAACTCCAGCCGGTCGATGCATTGGTGCGGAGTGGGCAGTTGTCGCCAGATCATCGAACGACGGGCCGGTAGGCCTTCGCGACAGCGCTCTCGAGGTCTTCCCCCCGCAGCGGCTCCCAAGTCCGCAAAGTTGCTTCGTCCGGCAACGGCAGAGACTCCAGCTCGTAGGCACTCAGCGCAACCGAGCCACTGATGCAGCGGGCTAGTCGATCAATGGTGTTCGTTGAAAGGACTGCCGCAAGAGTCGAAAGTGAGAGGGCTTGCCCTGTGGTCGCGGTGTGCCGAATGACGTTTACGTGGTTCTCAACGACGACCGCTCCTCCCCATTCGCGTAACCGCCTCGGAGTCAACTCGATACAGACTATTCGCCGTTCCTGCTCGGGGGCGGTAGTTCGTTGAACGAGAACCGCCGGCTCACTGAGCAGCAACACAGCCGAATCGTTGCCACGCAATCGGAGCCATCGCAAATCATCCCTGGCCGGGTCTCGGTGGAGTCGCCCACCATCGAGATCAGCTGCCCAAAGTACCAGCGCCGACTCTCGATCACGGACCCGACCCAGATCTGAGCGCCGTCGGTTCCACACAAGGGGGCCGGTGCTAACCCGCCACCCAGCAGAGCCAAGAGTGTTTCGCATAGCAGCGGCAGCAGCT
>DASVWY010000054.1:0-6227 GCA_036392975.1 Solirubrobacterales bacterium
GAGCGTGGGGCTTCATCGCTTGAACATTGTTGCAGGAGGCTCGGTGGCGTTGAGGTCAACCGCTGACTCTTGGGCTAGCTGTCCTACCCACAGCGCCCCGGTCCCTGCATTCCGAGCGGCAGCCCGCGTAAGTCGCCTGCCGCAGCAAATGGATGGCCGCCACAGCCGGGGGGACTTGTTACCGCGGTCACGACGCGGGCCTGGGAGCACTCAGCGACGTACCCTGACCGAGATCACCCGCGTGGTCGTTTGGCTAGCGGCGTCCCTCACGGTCACCGTGACCCGGATCCGCGCGCTCCCGAGCCTCCTCAGCGCCCGCAGCGCCGAGCGCGAGAGGGCGACGCGGATCGGAGTGGTCGATCCAGCGGCAAGGGTGCCACGGGGCGCCACCGCACCCCAATAGGAGTGATGTCCGATGATGATCCGGGCCCGGCCCGGCGCAACTCGGCAGGAGTCCGTGCAGGAGACCAATCCGACCGTGGCCCAACGGCCCGCCAGTCGGGCGCGCTTGCCAGGGACTACGAGAGTCGGAGCGCGCGGCGTTTTGATGGGCATCGCGGGTGGGGACGTCGTTGGTGCGGTGCTGGTCGTCGCGCCGCGGATCGTCACCGGTACCAGGGTCTGCTGGTTGTCCATGGACACGACGATCGACCCCTGCCCCGGCGTCGGCCCCGCCGTGAAGAGGCTCATCGTCCAACCATTCTGGAAGTTGCTGGTAGCTGAGGACAGGGTCCCCATAGACGAGGAGAAGCTGACCGGAACTCCCTCGGTCGGGATTCCCAGATTTATCCCCGAGCCGTTGGAGGTCAATATGGCGGCGACCTCGGCTCCCTCTCCCGGATCGAGCGCGATGGAGTGTCCGGTCGGCAGTTCGATGATCCCGTCGTATTCGTCCGTGCGCGGCCCGATCAGGGCTTCGAGCCTGACGTTGTCACTCGAATCGACTCCCGCGCTCGCCGCATCGCAACCTACTTCTCCCGGGCCAGCATTACATCCCCACCAGTTTTGCCTGGCGTTGAGCGTTCCCGAGGCCCGGTTGTCCACTCCACGGTGGGTCGTCCCGACGATCCGGTTTCCTTCGATACGCACTCGGCCAGTGACATCCCAGGGATAAGCACCACTGGCGACGACGCCGTGGGAGGTCCCGGGGAACACATTCCCATAGATCGAGATGTCGTCGACCTCGGGGCCCAGCTCGATCCCATATGGATCGCATTCGACGAACTCGTTTTCGAGGGAAACCAGGATGTTGCTTGATGGAGTCAGGCCGTTCTGGTTCCCGAGGATCTGCAGACAACCGGCGCTTCCGTGCCCTTCGAAGCGGTTTTCCATGACGCGGGCCTCGAGGCCGTTGATCGCCAGCTGCGGCCCCTGCGTCGATTCGAACGTGTTGCCCCAGATGTCGTTTTCCCCTTCCCATCCTTCTTCCACCAGCCCGGCGATCCGGGTCGGCACCGGCATCTCGTTCCCTTCAAGCGTGAGACCTTCGATCGTCGTGCTGCTGTCCGCGAGTACCGCGTATTCCTCGATCGACGATGTGAACCGGTTCCACTTGATGGTGAGCGCGGAGAGGCTGGCCGCACTGAGCCGGACTCCGTCGCCGGCTCCTTCGATCACGTTGTAGCCGATCGAGTCCCCCTCGCCGTCGGCTTCCAGGAGAACGCCCGACGAGCCTCCGGAGATGATGTTCTCGTGGACCCGCAGGTCGTCGACGTCAGCTCCGGAGGTGCGGATCGGAATACCGGCGGCCCCCGCTGTGACCTTCAAATTTCGGATCGTGATCGCTCCAGCTTGGGGCCTGATCGCGGTCCCGGAGCCGCCGTCGATCACTGCCTGCGGTTCTCCGGGCCCGGTGGGGCCCCCTGGCCCGATGAGCGTCAGCCCGGGCTTATCGACGACGACTTTCTCTTCGTAGAGGCCCGCGTCGATGTTTACCCAATCGAAGCCTTCGGCTTCGTCCACGGCGTGCTGGATGGTCGCGCAAGGCGTCCATTCCGGAGGATGGAAGCGACAATCGTTGCCGGCATCCGTGCCCGTAGGAGACACGCGGAGAAAATCCGCCGACGCTTCCCCTGCTGTGAGACCGAGGATCGACAGGGACACAGCGAAAGCGGCGATTGGCCGCGCCTTCACATCATTTCTCAGGTTGAGTCGCCACATACGAGCCCTTCGGCAGGCACAACCCCAGGTGGAAGCGTCTAGGCGTTCTCCCGGTTGAAGCCTGACCACTCAGCCTATCTCATCAATAGAACTCGATAGCGCTGCTCGCTCAATAGTTTGCTTGCGGGTGTTTTCTCTCACAAGCGCGGCGCGCGTCCCAGAAGCCCAGTAGGGTCCTGACGTGCTCGACCCAGGCGACAAGGCCCCTGACTTCACGCTGCCCGACCAGAACGGCGATCCGGTCGAGCTCTCCGACCTTAAGGGCCAGACGGTCGTACTGTTTTTTTACCCCCGTGCCGATACCCCGGGCTGCACCACCCAGGCCTGCGGCGTCCGCGACCGCGGCGGCGACTACGAGAAGGCCGGGGCACGGGTGATCGGCGTCTCTCCCGACTCGGTCGAGGCGGTGAAGAGGTTCGCCGAGAAGTTCGATCTCGACTTCACCCTGCTGGCCGACGCCGACCACGCCGTCGCCGACGCCTACGGGACCTGGGTCGAGAAGTCGATGTACGGCAAGAGGTACTGGGGCGTGCAGCGCGCCACCTTCCTGATCGACGCCTACGGCAAGATTGTCAAGGTCTTTCCCAAGGTCTCGCCGAAGACCCACGACGACGTCGTGCTAGCAGCACTCGTCAGCGCCTAAGCGTCGCTGGCAAGGACGCAGGGAGGCGGACCAGGGGAGCGCACTTCAGTGCGTGACCCGCAGGCAGCCGACCGAGGACACTGCCAGCGGCGGTTAGGCGCTGACGGCGACGATGGCGATGTACGAGGTGTAGAGCACGAACCAGGTGAGGACAGCCGCCAGTGAGAAGCGGTCGCGGCGGTGCAGCATCTCATAGGCGAGGAAGCCGCCGATCAAGCCGAGGACGACCGAGATCGAGGCGTTGAGGCTGAGCGCCCAGTCGGTGAAGATGAGGCCGATCCCGACCGGGATCGTCGACTGGAAGACCATCGCGCCGGTGATGTTGCCCAGCGCCAGCGAGTCCTTGTTCTCGCGCACCCAGAAGAAGCTGTTGACCTTCTCCGGCAGCTCGGTTGCCAGCGGCGCCAGGATCAGGGCCAGGACGACTGCCTCCACCCCCAGCGACTCGGCGATGTGCAGCAGCTCCTCGACGAAGAGGTGGGCGCCGCCGACCATCGCCCCCAGCCCGACCAGGAGCTGGACGACGCAGAACAGCAGCGAGGGGTTCATGCGGTGCTCCTCGCGGCGCTCGAAGATGAGCGGGTCGAGCGTGCCGTGGTCCTGCACCTCGCCGCCGCCGAGCAGGGTGCGGCGGATGTAGACCGGGTAGGCCAGGATCACGGCGATCCCGATCGGGATTCGCAACGCGTCGGGCGCGCCCCAGGCGAGCGCCAGCGAGACCGCGAAGAAGAGCAGGAAGAAGAGCAGGTCGCGCTCCAGGGTCGGCCCGTGCGCGTCCAGGTGCAGGCCGGTCTCGCGCCGCTCGCGGTAGAGGTAGGCGAAGAGCCCGACCAGGCCCATCGCGAGGGTAGCGAGGAGGAAGGGGGCGCCGACGATCGCGCCGATCGCGACCTGATCTGCCCCCTCCTTGGCGCCGATCAGCGCCACGATCGCGATCAGCGTCTCCGGCATCGCCGTGCCGACGGCGGCCAGCAGGCTGCCGACGGCGCCTTCGCCCAACTTCAGGCGATGCCCCAGCCACTCCACCGCGTTGGTGAAGAGCAGGGCGCCCGCGAGGATGATCGCGAAGCTGAGGACCAGCAGGACTACGTTCAACCCGAGCCGCCGGCCCCGCCGAATCGTTCGAGCAGTTCGTCCGGCTCGCCTTCGAGCAGGCCGAGCAGTTCAAGTGGGTTGATGCCTAGCTCCAGGAACAGATCGCTGAGGGGTTTGGGTCCCTGCGGCGCGGCGATCTCCTGGTCCTCGTTGACGCCGGTCAACTGCAGGTCGAACTCGACATCGGCGCTGCTGGGGCCTTTGCCGGTGCCTTTCTTCGGTTTGAGCTGGAGCTGGGCGGAGATCCGCCGCACGATGTCGTCATCGCCGACGTAGACGTCGATCTGGGCCGACCTCACGGTGTCTTTCACTTCGCTCCGCGCGTCTTCCAGCTCCGAGGTCGAGGGAAGCGCCGCGGCGTTGCTCAGCTGCGCTTTGCAGGCCGGGTCCTTGCTCAGCTCGATCAGCGAGTCGAGCGCGCTGGCGACGTCGAGTTCGCCGCTGACTTTGGTCGTGCTGGTGCCGCCGACATCGGCCTCGCCCCCGTCTTTCAGTTTCTTGGTGAAGTCGGCTGGCTTGAGTTCGCCCACCGTTTCCTGGCAGGCGGTGAGGCTGGTCGGGGGACCCTGGGGCGCTTCTTCGACCGACTGCGGATCGATGATCGATTCGACGAAGCTGTAGGTGGTCGGGTCGACTTCGTAGTCGACGCCTTGGTAGTTGACGTAGGCGCTGCTCGGCAGCAGCACGAGGCCGCCGTCGAAGTCGATCCTTTCGCCGTTGACAGAGCCGTCCGCTTTCGCGACCAGGTCCAGCTCCGGCAGGTCTTCCTGGCCGCCGGCGCCTTCTTCGAACGGGCCGGCGAGGCTGATGTCGAGATCGCCGCCTTCTTTCCCTTTGGCGTCGATCGCGAGCGCGAGGTCGATTACGCCGCTCTCGATTCCCTGCAGGGTCGCCTCGTCGATGACCGTTTTCGGATCCTCGCTGCCGCCGTCGCCGCCGCCGCAGGCCGAGAGCACGCTCGCCAACGCGATCAAGAGGATCAGTGCAATCGGGAATCGTCGTTGGCTCACGGCTGGTGTCTCCTGGAAATCGTCGCGGTGCGAACCGGATCGTAAGCCCTGCGCCGCCTAACGCGCGTTCTCGATCTCCGGCGGGGTGTTGTCGGTGAGGTTGAACGCGACCAGCAGGAAGAAGGCGGCGAGGGCGATCAGGACGACCCCGACGGCGACGAGGCTGCGCGAACCGGAGAGGTGGCCGACGATGCCGATCGCGAAGCCGGCGCCGAAGAGGAGGAAGTAGGGCGTGCCGCTCTGCGGCAGGAGCGCGATGAGGGAGAGGGCGAGGTCGGGCATCGGGGGCGGATTATCATCGCCTCGATGGCCGAGGCAGAGAAACCGGGCTCAGTCGCCGAGACCAAGGAGGCGCTGGCCGCCGCCCAGTACCTCGCCGACGAGTCGGCGGCGCTCGTCTCCTTCCTCGCCCAGCGCCTCGGCAAGCCGATCCTGGTCGAGGGCCCAGCCGGCGTCGGCAAGACCGAGCTGGCCAAGGCGCTCTCGCGAGCGACCGAGCGCGAGCTGGTGCGCCTGCAGTGCTACGAGGGGCTCGACGAGGCGAAGGCGCTCTACGAGTGGAACTACCGCAAGCAGCTGCTGCGGATCCAGGCCGGCGGCGAGTCCGGCTGGGAGGAGGTGCACGGCGACATCTTCAGCGAGGAGTTCCTGCTGGAGCGGCCGCTGATGCAGGCGATCGCCAGCGCTGAGCCGGTGGTCCTCCTGATCGACGAGATCGACAAGACCGACCAGGAGTTCGAGGCGATGCTGCTGGAGCTGCTCTCCGACTTCCAGATCACGATCCCGGAGCTGGGCCGGATCGAGGCGACGACGATGCCGCTGGTGGTCCTCACCTCGAACAACTCGCGCGAGCTGACCGAGGCGCTGAAGCGCCGCTGCCTCTACCTCTGGCTCGACTACCCGGAGCTGGAGCGGGAGATGGAGATCGTCCACCTGCACGCGCCGGAGCTGCCGCAGGCGCTGGCGCGGCGCCTGGTCGAGGTGGTGCGGATGGTGCGGGCGCTCGACCTCAAGAAGCCGCCCTCGATCGCCGAGTCGATCGACTGGGCGCGGACGCTCGTCCTGATGGGCGCCGACGACATCGACCGCGAGACCTTCCAGCAGTCGCTCTCGATCATCGTCAAGCACCGCACCGACATCGACCTGGTGGCGGAGCGGGTCGGGATGAAACTGCCCGAGCGGGCGGGCTAGGCGCTGCGGACTTTGAGGCCCCTGTAGGGGCCCTAAGGTCCGACGCAGGATTCGAACGACTTCACCTCGAGCGCGATCGCACCGCAGGCGTAGGCCGGGTACTGCCCTTCGGTGATCGCGTACTTGCC
>DASVWY010000055.1:0-3376 GCA_036392975.1 Solirubrobacterales bacterium
TGTGGAACGAAGAAACCGCCGACATATCGATCCTTTCAGTCACTCGCTTTTAAGCCGGCCGCAAGCCGAGGACAGATTAATAGATCATTTTGGAGTTTCGATCCAGAAACGGCCGAGCACAGGCGGGTGCCGGTCCGCTTCAGCGCCTTCGGGATGAGGTGCCCCGGGTCTGGGGGGCCAAACCCGTAGACACTAAACCTCAGGCTGCCGACTTGCTCTTGCATTAATTGTTCGGCCCGATTCGTGTCGGCGATTAGCAGATAACGGAAATACGATGGGAGCGTCAGCCGTTGAGCCGGCGATGCGCGATCTCGTAGACGCTCGGCTTCCACGGCTGAGTCGGGTGGCGCTCACCAACTGCGACCAACACAAGGGCCGGCTTTTTTGCCTCCTCGTCGCCCGAGAGGACTGCTCCCCACTGACCAGCGGGCTGAGGGATATAGAGCTTTACACAGCCTTTGAGGCGCGTTCCATCCCGAGCTTCCTCTTCGCAGCGAAGAAGCCACTCGCGAGGAGCGCCTTCGTCACGCAGCGTGTCGATCATCGGCCCGATAGCCGCTCGCGCCGCCGCTGTGCAGCGAGCGAGATCCTCCGTGAGCACCTCCTCGACGACCCGGACCTCGAAGCGCGGACCCGCGCCCGCGCTCACGACTGCCTAACCCTCGCCGTCGGTGGGCAGGGACCCGAAGTGCCGGTCGAATTCTTCGGCGCTCATCGGCGAGGTCCCGGTCCGTTTGCGAATCTCCTCGATGGAGGTCGCCTTGGAAGGCCAATCCGGCGCGAAGATGAGCTTCACCTCGGCCGCTTCCTCCTCGGTCATCGCGTCAATCTGCTCATGTAGCTCGGCCTTGGTCATTCTCAGATCGTAGCGGCCGCCGAGGCGAAGCCGATTCATATGATTCTTGTGTGAGTACCTGGCTCAAGCTGCTCGGTAAGGCAGACTGGCAGATGCCCGACGCATGGACTCACGAGCGGCCTGAGCTACTGCGATACGTCCGCCTCGGAGGCGATCAACCCCCGACCGAGATAGCCGCTGGGGACCAGCTCATCTACTACGCCGTCGGCTGGCAACGTTTCTTCGCCATCGCCGAGGTGACCTCCGAGGCCCCTTACAAGCCAATCGTCACGCACGAGTGGGAGGCGCAATGGCCGTGGGCGGTCGATGTCCGTGTCACCAAGAAGAAGAACCGCCTCAGCGACGCCCCAAGCATCCTCATGCTCGGATCGACCCCCGACCGCCACCATCAAGGCCATGTGCCGCTGACCCCCGCCCAGCTTGAGAAAGCGGAAAAAGCTCTCGGCTAGATCAGCCGGAAAACTCCTTCAGGCTGCCGACTTGCTCTTGTAGTAGTCCGCGTTGATCTCGGCGTATTTCGCCCACTCGGCCGGGAGCTGATCCTCGGCGAAGCAGGCGTCGACCGGGCAGGCCTCGACGCAGGCGTCGCAATCGATGCACTCGTCGGGATCGATGTAGAGCATCTCCACCGAGTCGTAGTCGGGCTCGTCCGGCGTTGGATGGATGCAATCGACCGGGCAGACCTCGACGCACGAGTTGTCCTTGGTCCCGATGCACGGCTCGGCGATGACGTAGGTCATTCGATGCTTTCTCCTGGGTCGTCGTGTCGGTTGCGGGCGGGAGTTCGGCCCCCGCCCGAGCGCGAGCGCACATTTTAGGGATGATGGGGGCGATGTTGCTGTTGACGGGGGCAACTGGAAGCATCGGCTCACGGCTGCTGCCGTTGCTGCTCGAGCGTGGCGAGGACGTTCGCTGCCTGGTGCGGGAGCCGCGACGGCTCGGCGAGCGGCGGGTCGACGTGCAGATCGCACTCGGCGATCTCGGCGAGATGTCGGATCCCTACCTGGTGCGGCAGGCGCTGCGGGGCGTCGACACTGTGGTCCACCTGGCGGCGACGATCCGCGATCAGCCGCCGCACCGGATCGAGGAGCTGAACGGCCTGGCCACGGTGCGGCTGCTGCGCGCCGCCGAGCGCAGCGGCGTCCGCCGCTTCGTCTTCTTCAGCGCTCTCAACGCAGCCGCGGCGCAGCGGACCCGCTTCTTCCGCGCCAAGTGGCTGGCTGAGCGGGCGGTCCGCTCCTCGCCGCTCGAGACGACGACCTTCGCCCCCTCGATCGTCTACGACCACAGCGATCCCTGGATCACCCTGCTGCGGCGCTTCTCCTTCCTGCCGGTGATGCCGGTCTCGGGCGACGGCCGGGCACGCTTCCAACCGATCTGGGCGCAGGACGTGGCCCGCTGCGTGATCGGGGCGCTGGGACGGGACTCGGCCCGCGATCGTTACGAGCTGGCGGGGCCGGAGGCGCTCTCCTACGACGAGATGTCCGACCTGGTCAGCCGCGTCGCCGGCCGCCCGAGACCGCTGGTGCACCTGCCGCTGCCGCTGGTTCGCTCTGGCCTGATCGCGCTGCGCTCCGTCTTCGGCGAGATCGTCTTCGCGACCTGGGAGGAGGCCGAGCTGATGGAGGTATCGATGACGAGCGAGCGCGGCACCGCGGACGCGGAGGAGCTGGGGATCGTCCCGCGAAGGATGGGCGATGTCCTCGCCGAGCCCTGAGCCTCCCGCCCGGCGCCACAACAGAGGCCGACGAGCCGTGTTTCGGACCCCAATGGCGGTGAAGGCAATCGTTGCGGCGGCCGCCGCGATCGCGGCGCTCTGGGCCAGTGCCACGCCGGCGGCGGCGCTGACCCTCGTGCCGCCGAAGCCGAACGTCTTCTTCGGCGTCAGCGACCGGGGCACGACCGCCGAGTTCAACGAGTTCGCGGCATACGTCGGCAAGCACCCGGCCCTGCTGGAGACCTTCCACCCCTGGGGCAACAGCCTCAACCAGGCCTACGAACGCTGGCGCGAAACCGGCACGCGGCCGATCCTCCACATCTCGACCGCCGACGACCAGACGCTGGCCGAGATGATCACGCCGCAGCAGATCGCCCTCGGTGGCGGCGACAATTACCTGCTGCAGCTGAACGACTTCTTCGCCAAACGAGGGCTGCCGGCATATATAAGGCCGCTCGGCGAGCCGAACCGCTGCCTCAACGTCTGGTCGGCGGTCACCTGCGAAGGCCTGCCGAAGGGCGGCGAACACACGACCGGCTGGTACAAGCAGGCCTTCCGCCGCATCGTCGCGATCGTCCGCGGCGGCGCCACGCTGGAACAGATCAACGCGACCCTGGCCGAAATCGGGCTGCCACCGGTGAATCGCACCAAGGGGCCGCCGCCCGTCAGCCTGCCGGCGGCGCCGGTAAGCATCATCTGGGCGCCGCTGCCGGGCGGCTCGCCCCGCGTCAAGGGCAACTTCCCCGGCAATTACTGGCCCGGCGGCCGCTGGGTCGATTGGGCGGGCACCGACTTCTACTCCC
>DASVWY010000056.1:0-7145 GCA_036392975.1 Solirubrobacterales bacterium
CTACAGAGTTCGCTTTTTGCAGGCGAAACTCGTTAAGCGCTCGCGAACCGCCGGTGAAGATCCCGTGAACCGCCGGACGTGCCGCGGCTTAAGGCCGGCGCTCGACTGGCGATTTCATGACCCTATGGGGTCATCAATTCGCCAGTCGGCACTCAAGTCGCGGCCGTCTCCTGCAGGGCGTCCCAGACTCCGCTCTGGGCCTGCGCCTGCCACAGCTCGTGGAAGCGGCGGAAGTGCAGCTCGCGACGGGTCCGCAGCAGCATCTGCAGCGACTCGATCCCCTCGGCGCGTGGCAGCATCGTGTCGCAGTCGTGGATCTCGCCGAGCACCGTCTGCAACGCCTTGGCGCCGTCGCTAGCGCGCTCGGCCTCGGGCCCGAAACAGGGGCCGACGATCTCCAGCACGTAACGCAGTCGTTTCGCCGCGATTCTCATGTCGTGCTGCGCGCTGGCGGCGCCGGGCTCCAGCGCGGCCGCGGCCAGCTCGCGCAGCTCGGCGAGCCGGGTGGCGACGATGCGAGCGGCGTTCGGGCGCAGCGGCGCGGCTGGATCGACGCCCTCGACGGGGCGCGCCTTCACGCCGCCTCCTTCGCGAGCCGCCTCAGCCGCCGCCGCAGCTTCTTCAGGCGCTTCGGCGCGACCGCGGCAGACAGCGCCTCGTTGGCGGCCGCCTGCTCCTCGCCCAGACGCTCGATCGTCGCCTCGAGCGCGGCCCGATCGTCGCCGGCGATCCCTTCGCCAGCCTCTTCGAGGAAGGCGATCGCGACGTCGCGGTCGCGGCGCTCCCCGAGCGCGTCGGCCAGCGCCTTGACCCGCTTCAGCGCCTTGCGGAAGCGCTTGCGGGGAAAGCAGGGCTCGAAGACCTCCAGCGCCGCCCGCAGGCGGCGGGTGGCCACCCGCATGTCGTGAACCCGCTCGACGTCGTCGACGTCGAGCACGCCATCCGCTTGGTCGAAGACCTCTTCCGCGCGCACGGCGACGACCCGGGCCGCGGCGCGCGCAAACGGCTCCTCGCAGTCCAACCCAGGCACCTCACGCGCACGCGCCACGCGGCGCAGGGTAAAGCAGTGTCCGCGAGCTCAGACCTGGGTGGCGACGACGCTGAGGATGCCGACGACCAGGGTGGCGATCATGCCGCCGCCGACCTGCAGGATCAGCTTGTGCAGAGCCCCGATCTCCGTCTTCATCTCGCCGCGCAGCGAATCGATCTTCGTGTCCACCTCTGTTCGCAGCGAACGGAGATCCTCATGGACCCGGTTGAAGCCTTCGTCCATGCGGCGACCCATGTCGGCAACTCGGCCGTTCAGATCATCGAGCCGCTCGTCGGTCCACGCTTCTCTCACCGGGGCCATGATGGCAGCCTAGGACAAAACATTTCACGCGTGTGTGCCAAATCTGTAAATCTTCAGGCGGCGATCCAAGCCGGCGAGGGACCGTTGGAGCTGCCGTTGAGGAGGTCGAGCACGATTCCCTCCCGCAGGCCGCCCTTGCCGATCTGCAACGGCTGCCCGAGCAGCTCGGAGAGCTTCTCCAGCACCAGCACGCCGGTGGCCAAGATGCGAACCCGTTCGGGGTCCAACTCGAAGCGCTTGCCGACCTCGGCGGCGGGATCGCTGACAAGGACCCGGATCCCTCGCTCCAACGTCTCGTACTCGAGCACGGCGCCGACCAGGCGGCGCAGCGAGGTGGCGCTGCCGCCGACGGCGACGGCCTGGGCCGGCTGCTCGACCTCGACCCCGTCGAAGATGTCGTCGATCCGGTCGCGGACCTTGCGGATCTCCGCCGCCGACGGCGGGTCGGAGGCGATCAGCTCGTCGGCGAGGGCACCGGAGCCGACCCGCCACGAGCGAACCTCTTCGACCCCTTCGGAGACGGTGCCGAGGATCACCTCGGTCGAGCCGCCGCCGACGTCGACCACGCCGATCTTGCCCTCGACGGGATGCCCGAGCGCCTTGGTGGCGCCGATGAAGGAGAGCCTGCCCTCCTCCTCGTCGGAGAGGATCTCGATCGGCACGCCGGCCGCATCGCCGATCCGCCGCGCAACCTCCTCGCCGTTCGATGCCTCGCGGATCGCCGCCGTCGCCACCGCCCGAATCCGCTCCGCCCCGAGCTCACGAGCCAACCGCACCTGGGTCGCCACCACGTCGCAGACCTGATCGACCTTCTCATCGGGGACCTCGTTGTCCCCGTTCACCGCTTTGTTGATCCGCGTGTACGCGCGCTGCTCCATCACCTTCTTGAGCTGGCCGTCCACCGGCTCCGCCACAAGGACGCGCGTCGTGTTGGACCCAATATCTATGGCTGCGCAGAGCGTCACCGGCAGCTACCTATGTTCCCAAGAGCGTCGGATCTCAACCCGTCCGAGCGGTGAAGGGCGGCCGGGTGCCCCTCTAAGCGGCTTGTATGAGCGTGAGGGGCACCCGACCTCCCTAACCGTCGGGATGCGAGGCGTCCTCGAACTCCCTGAAGAGCCCGGTGACGACGAAGGCGACCTGCTCGCCGATGTCCACCGCGTTATCGCCGATCCGCTCGATCGCCCTGGCGCCTAGCAGCATCGTCATCGCCCACTCGCGCTTGTCCGCGTCGTCGCCGATCTCCAACGCCAGGTGGAAGCACTCGCGGTTGAGGTTGTCGACAACGTCGTCCTGGCGCACGAGGTCCTGCGCCATCGCCACGTCGCGCTCCTCGAAGGCGCGCTTGGCCTGGCTGATCAGCGTCCGCGCCTGCTTGCCCATCGTCACGACCCGGCTCAGCATCTCGGCGTCGGCGGGCGGTTCGTTGCCGGTCAGCGGGATCAGCTTGCAGACGTTTACGCACTGGTCCCCCATCCGCTCGACGTTCTTCAACACATGAAGCAGGGCCGAGATCAGGCGCAGATCGGTTGCCACCGGCGACTGGGTCGCGAGCAGCGCGATCAGGCTCTGGTGCACCTCCAGGTAGCGGCCGTCGATGCGATCGTCGTCCACGATCACCTGCTGAGCCAGCTCGACGTCCTGCTGTTCGACCGCTTCGATGGTCCTGCCGAGCTGCTCGCTGACCAAGTCGAGGCCACCGAGCGCGCTGGCCTCGAGCTGTTCCAGTTCCGCCTGGTAGTGGGCCCGGGTCTGTTCGACCATCGCCCCCCTCACCCGACCTTGCCGGATACGTAGTCCTCGGTGCGGCGGTCGGAGGGATTGGTGAAGATCTTCTCGGTTTCGTCGTACTCGACGAGGCGGCCCCAGCGGTTGTCCTCGTCGGCGTCCAGCTCGACCATCAGGAAGGCGGTGCGGTCCGAGACCCGCGCCGCCTGCTGCATGTTGTGGGTGACGATGACGATCGAGAACTCCTCCTTCAGCTCGATCATCAGATCCTCGATCTTGCCGGTCGAGATCGGGTCGAGCGCCGAGCAGGGCTCGTCCATCAGGATCGTGTCGGGCTGAACCGCGATGCAGCGGGCGATGCAGAGCCGCTGCTGCTGGCCGCCGGAGAGGCCGAAGGCGTTGTCCTCGAGCCGGTCCTTGACCTCGTCCCAGAGGGCGGCGCCGCGCAGCGCCCCCTCGACGGCCTCGTCGAGGTTCTCCTTGCGGCCGAGGATGCGCGGCCCGAAGGCGACGTTGTCGAAGATCGACTTGGGAAACGGGTTCGGTTTCTGGAAGACCATGCCGATCAGCTTGCGCACCTGCACCGGGTCGACTGCGGAGCCGTAGAGATCCTCGCCGTGGTAGAGCAGCTCGCCATGGACCGAGGCGCCGGGGATCAGGTCGTTCATCCGGTTGAGGCAACGCAGCAGCGTGCTCTTGCCGCAGCCGGAAGGGCCGATCAGCGCGGTGACGTCGTTGCGGCGGACGTCCATCGTGATGTCCTTGACCGCCGTGGCGCCGCTGTAGTCGACGCCAACCCCCTTCAGCTCGAAGACCTTCTCGCGCGAGCCGGCGCCGCCCTGTTGGAACTCTTCCGGGCGCACCGCGATCGCGGCCCGCTCGGCCGCCGCCTCGCGGGTCTGTCGCCCGCTTTCCGCTCTTCTTTCTTCCCGCGTCATCTGTTCACTCACCCTAGTCCACCTACCACCTCTGCTCGTAACGATTTCGTAGCCAGATCGCGAAGGAGTTCATCGCCAGCAGGACGACCAGCATCACGATCACCCCGGCGAAGGCCAGGGTCTGGAACTCCTCCTGCGGGCGCACGGCGTAGTTGAAGATCTGAACGGGCATCGCCGAGTAGCCGTCGCCGAAGGGCGTCGGGTCGAAGGTGACGAAAACCGTCGCGCCGACCAGCAGCAACGGCGCCGCCTCGCCCAGCGCCCGCGAGACGGCGAGGATCACCCCGGTGGCGATGCCCGGGATCGACGCCGGCAGCACCTGCCTGCGGATCGTCTGCCAGCGCGTCGCCCCCAGTGCCAGCGAGCCCTGCCTGATCGAGTCCGGCACCGCCCGGATCGCCTCGCGAGCGGCGATGATGACGATCGGCAACACCAGCAGGGCCAGGGTCAGCGAGCCGGCGACGAGGACGAAGCCGAGGTCAAGCGGACCGCGGACGACGAAGGCGAGGCCGAGGATGCCGTAGATGATCGAGGGCACTGCGGCGAGGTTCTGGATGTTGACCTCGATCGCCCGGTTCCACCACTTGGAGCTGTCGGCGTACTCCTCGAGGTAGATCGCCGCGCCGATCCCGATCGGGACGACAAAGACGATGACGCCGGCGATCAGCTCCAGCGAGCCAAGGATCGCTGGGCGGAAGCCGGCGGTCTCGGGCCTCAGGGTCGAGGGCACGTTGGTGAAGAGGTCGGTACTGAGCGCCGGCGCCCCGCGGACCAAGGCCTGCAAGAGCAGCGCGGCAAGCCCCGCCAGCGCGACCAGGACCGCCAGCAGCAGGAGGCCGGCGAAGACGGCGTTGAGGACGACGTCGCGGCGGGGCTGGTTGCCGAGCGTCGCCGCGACCGTGGCGCGGGCGCCGGCGGTGGCGAGCCGGGCGCGCTCGCTCCGCATGCCACCGGCCTCCATCACTCGTACACCTCGCGGTACTTGCGCACCAGCCTGATGCTGAGCAGGTTCATCGCCAGCGTCAGCAAGAACAGCACGGCGCCGACGGCGAAGACCGATTTGTAGTCGATCGAGCCGGTCGAGATGTCGCCGGTCGCGGTGACGGCGATATAGGCGGTCATCGCCTGGATCGATTCGTTCGGGAGGAAGGTGGCGTTGGGAGTGGAGCCGCCAGCGATCAGGACGATCATCGTCTCGCCGACCGCGCGCGAGATCGCCAGCACGACCGAGGCGACGATGCCGGAGAGCGCCGCGGGGAATACCACGCGGGTCGCCACCTTCATCCGGGTCGCGCCCATCGCGTAAGCCCCCTCGCGCAGCCCGCGCGGCACCGCCGACATCGCGTCCTCGGAGATCGAGGCGATGATCGGCACCACCATCAGGCCGATGCCGAGGCTGGCGGCAAGCGCCATGAACGGTTTCTCGACGCCGCCGAGAAGCTCACCCGGCCAGAGCGGCTGAATGATCTCCGGCAGGATGAAGGTGACGGCGAAGATGCCGATCGCGACGGTCGGGATCCCGGCGAGGATCTCGAGCACCGGCTTCACGGTCCTGCGCACCCTCGGCGTCGCGTACTCGCTCAGGTAGATCGCCGCGCCGAGGCCGATCGGGATCGCGAAGAGCATCGCCCAGAGCGCCACGTTGAGGGTGCCGGCGACGATCGCCAACACGCCGAAGCTGGGCGGCTCGAACTGAGGGGTCCAGTCGACCTCGAAGAAGAATTCGCTCGCCGGGACGATCTCGAAGAAGCCGATCGTCGGCCCGAGCAGCGAGAGCACGATCACCGTCGTGGTGAGGACCGACAGCACCGCGCAGAGGGCGAGCAGGCCCTGGATGAACTTCTCGCCGTAGCGAGGCCCCGGAGCCTGGAGCCGGCGGGACAGGTCCCCGACGGCTCCGGCTCCGGTTCTCGCGTTCACTTCGGTGTGCTCGCTTCTCGCCTAGCCGGTCAGCTTGGCGGTCGCGTCTTCAGACGCCTGTAGCTGCTCTTCGGTCAGCGGGATGAAGCCGACCGCTTCGGCGAGGTCGCCGACGTTGGCCAGGTAATAGTCGACGAAGGCCTTCACCTCCGGCTTTTCCAGCGCCTCGGCGCTGGGGTAGATGAAGAGGGGCCGGCTGAGCGGCACGTATTCGTCGTTCTGGGCGGTCTCGGCCGAGGGGGCGACGCAGCCTTTGCCGCCGTCGACTTCGAGCGCCTTCAGCGCGTCTTCGTTTTCCTTGAAGAAGGAGTAGCCGAAGTAGCCCATGCCGCCGGGGGCGCCCTCGACGCCGGTCACGGTGGCGTTGTCGTTCTCGCCGACGTTGTTGTAGTCCTTGCGGGAGGCGCCCTCCTCACCGTTGATTTCCTCGGTGAAGTAGTCGAAGGTGCCGGAGTCGGTGCCGGGGCCGAACAGCGCCAGCTCCTCGTCGAATTCCTCCTGCAACCCCGGGATTTGGCTCCAACTCGAGAGATCCGAGTCGGGCCCCCAGACTGCCCCCAGCTGCTCGACGGTAAGGCAGTCGACCGGGTTCTGCGGGTTGACGACGACGGTCAGAGCATCGGTCGCAACCCTGACCTCCTCGTTGACCACCCCGTTTTTCTTGCAGTCCGCGATCTCTTCCGGCTCGATCGCGCGCGACGCGTCGGAGATGTCGGTCTCGCCGGCGCAGAACTTTTCGAAGCCGCCGCCGGTGCCGGAGGTGCCCACCGTCACCCGAACGCCCGAGTTTTCGGCTTCGAATTCCTCGGCGATCGCCTCGGTCAGGGGCGCGACCGTGCTCGACCCGTCGATCCGTATCGATCCCGACAGGTCGCTGCCACCACTACCGGACGCGTCGTCGTCGTCTCCACATGCCGCCACGCCGAGGGCGAGAACGGAAACGGAGGCGATGACCATGAGCCACCTAGAGCTAGTCACGCTTTCTCCTTCTCGTTTGCTTGACTCGATTTCGGCCCCGGGGGGCCGATCCTGGCGGCACCCTCTCAGCGGCATGTGCGCAGCTTGTTACTCGCCTGTATCGAGGATGTAAAGAAGATGTGAAAGGCGAAACGCTTGGCGGGTTACGCGACCGCGGTGCTCGGAGCGGGAGATGGATCGGGCGCCGGCTCGTTGCTCGGCTCGCCGACGGGGGCGTCGATCGCGGCCCT
>DASVWY010000057.1:0-2677 GCA_036392975.1 Solirubrobacterales bacterium
GTCGCCCGGACCGCGACGCGCTTTGCGACGCCGCCCGCGGTCACCTCGGCCAGGAGGTGGTCGGCCAGCTTCGTGGCCGTCGGGTAGTCGAAGACCAGCGTCGGCGCCAGCGACATGCCGGTCACCATCGCGAGCCGGTTACGCAACTCGACGGCAGCGAGGGAATCGAAGCCGAGGTCCTGAAACGCCTTGTCTGGATCGATCGAGGCCCCGGACTCGTGGCCGAGGACTGCGGCGACCTGGGTCACGACCGTCTCCAGCACCGCCCCGCGTCGCTCCGCGTCGGCAAGGGTGGCGAGCTGCTCGAGCAGCACCCCGGAGATGGCGGCACGGCGCGTCGGAACGCGGACTAGCCCACGCATGATCGGCAGCAGGGCGCCGACCGAGGCGAGAGCCCGGAGCGTCGCGGGGTCGGTCCGGATCGCCACCGGGTGGGAGCGATCGGTCCGCAGCGCGGCGTCGAGGAAGGCCAGGCCCTGCTCGTCGGACAGCGTTCCGATCCCGCCTCCCTCGATCCGCTTCAGGTCCGCCTCGCTAAGCGTTCCCGCCATTCCGCCCCGCTCGGCCCAGAGACCCCAGGCGATCGAGGTCGCGGGCAGGCCTTCGCTGCGGCGCTGGTTGGCAAGCGCGTCGAGGAAGGCGTTGGCGGCGGCGTAGTTGCCCTGGCCCGCTCCGCCGAGAGTTCCGGCGATCGAGGAGAAACTGACGAAGGTCGACAGCTCATGGGACTTGGTCAGCTGGTGCAGGTGCCAGGCGGCGTCGGCCTTGGGCGCGAAGACGCGCTCGATCTGCCCTTTGCCAAGCGACTCGATCGTGCCGTCGTCGATCGCTCCGGCAACGTGGAAAACGCTCCCGAGGGGATGCTCGGCGTCGATCGAGCCGATCGCCCCCTCGAGCTGCTTGCGCTTGGAGACGTCGCAGGCCTCGATCCTCACCTCGGCGCCGAGCTCCCGCAGTTCCGCCCCGAGCTCTTTCGCCCCCTCCGCCTCGTCGCCACTGCGGCTGAGCAGGAGCAGGTGGCGGGCGCCGTGCTCGCTGACGAGGTGACGGGCGGTCAATGCCCCGAGCCCGCCGGTCCCGCCCGTGATCAGCACCGTCCGCTCGGGATCGAAGGGGCGCGGGATCGCAAGCACCAACTTGCCGACGTTCCTTCCCTCCCTCAAATGACGGAAGGCATCCTGGGCCCGGCGCATGTCCCAGCTCGAGATCGGCGGGTGGGTTAGCACCCCGCGCTCGAACAGATCGAGGATCGCGGTCAGCATCTCCCCCGTGCGGGCCGGGCCGGCTTCGGCGAGATCGAAGGCGCGGTAGGAGACACCGTCGCGATCGGCCGCGATCCGCTCCGAGTCGCGGACGTCCGTCTTGCCCATCTCGAGGAACCGCCCGCCGCTGCGCATCAGATCGAGGGAGGCATCGACGAACTCGCCCGCCAGGGAGTTGAGGACCACGTCCACGCCTTGGCCCTCGGTCGCCTCCAGGAACCTCTCCTTGAACTCGAGATCGCGCGAGGACGCGATGTGGTCTCGATCGAGCCCGGCTTTTCGCAGGACGTCGTGCTTGGCGGGACTGGCGGTGGCGAATACCTCGGCGCCCAGATCCAGAGCGAGCTGGATGGCCGCCGTCCCCACCCCTCCGGCGCCGGCGTGGATCAGCACCCTCTCCCCCGGCTCCAGCCCGGCCAGATCGTTGAGAGCGTAGAAGGCGGTGAGGAAAACGATCGGGATGGCTGCCGCCTGCTCGAAGGACCAGTCATCCGGAATCGGAGCGAGGAAGTCGCGCTCGGCAACGGCCAGAGGCGCGAACGCATCGGAGATCATTCCCATCACCCGGTCGCCTGGCGCGAGGTCTTTCACCTCGTCGCCGATCTCGACGACCACGCCGGCGCCCTCGCTGCCGATCGACCCGCCACCGGGATAGAGCCCGAGGGCTATCAGGACATCGCGGAAGTTGAGACCGGCGGCGCGAACGGCGATCCGCACGCCGGTTGGCCCAAGCGGCTCGGCCGCGGAGGAGTCGGGAACCAGAGCGAGACCCTCGAGGGTGCCGCGCTCGGGAGCGTCGAGACGCCATTGCCCCGGTGGCGGCACCAGCGCATCGGTTGCCTGTCGGGCCGCGCCGAGACGTGGCGCCAGCGCCGTGCCCTCGCGCAGGGCGAGCTGTGGCTCCTCGGTTTGGGCGAGGGCCGCGGCGAGAGACCTCAGTGAGGGCTCAGAGTCGTCGCTGTCGATCAGGACGAAGCGGCCGGGGTGCTCGGACTGGGCCGAGCGCAGAAGGCCCCAAACGGAGGCTGCCGCCAGGTCGGTGGGCTCCTCTTCCTTGGTCGCCTGCGCCGAGCTGGTGAGGAAGGCCAGGCGCGAACCGGCAAGGCTCTCGGTTGCGAGCCAGCGCTGGGTCAGCTCCAGGGCGCCCTGGGTGAGCTCGCGGGCCGCCTTGGCCTTCTGCTTGGAGGGTCCTGGCTTGGCTTCGAAGAGAACCGCCGCCGGGGCGTCTGCCCCGGCCTCGATCGCCTGGGCGAGGCGATCGATCGTCTCGTGGGGCTCGGCGCCCTCGATCCGCGCCTCGCCGATCGTGGCGATGGTCGGCGCCTCGCCGGACGGAAGCTCCACCTCGGTCCACGTGACCCCAAGCAGCGACTCCGCCTTGGGCCTTGCTCCCTGCAACTGCTCGGAGGAGACCG
>DASVWY010000058.1:0-4799 GCA_036392975.1 Solirubrobacterales bacterium
CGCGGCGCTCGCGTCCGGGGCTCGACGACAAGCGATTGACCTCGTGGAACGCGCTGGCGATCGCCGCCCTGGCCGAGGCCGGCGCGGTGCTCGAGCGCGAGGACTACCTGGAGGCGGCGCGGACCTGCGCCGACTTCGTGCTGAAGGGGCTGCACGACGAGGAAGGGCGCCTGCTGCGCAGCTTCAAGGACGGCGAGGGCAGGCTCAACGCCTACCTCGAGGACCACGCGTTCCTGCTCGAGGCGCTGCTGACGCTCTACGAAGCGAGCTTCGAGGCGCGTTGGTTCGAGCGGGCTCAGTGCCTGGCCGACACCACGATCGCCCGCTTCGGCGACCCCGAGCGGGGCGGCTTCTTCTCGACCTCCGACGACCACGAGGCGCTGATCGCGCGCCGCAAGGAGATCGGCGACCACCCGATCCCCTCCGGCAATTCCTCGGCGGCGCTGGGGCTGCTGCGGCTGGCCGCTCTGACCGGCGACCGCTCCTACGAAGGGCAGGCGCTCGGCGTCCTGCGCCTCTTCGCCAAAGCGGCGCCGCGGCAGCCCGACGCCTTCGCCCACCTTCTCCGCGCCCTCGACTTCCAGCTCTCGCCGACCAAGGAGGTGGCCCTCGTCGGCGACGATCTCGCTGAGCTGGCGGCGATCGTGCGCTCCGAGCACCGGCCGCATCTAGTCCTTGCCGGCGGCCCCGAGGGCTCGGCGACACCGCCGCTGCTCGAGGGCCGCACCGTCATCGATGGCAGGCCGACGGCCTATGTCTGCGAGCAGTTCACCTGTCAGGCGCCCATCGCCGACCCAGGCGTGCTGCGCGAGAGCATCGGTTCTTAGTTAGTTTAATTTGAGCATTCCGGCGGCCACTTCTACACCAACGACACTTCAGGACACACGATCCTGAAAGGCGAAGACAAGACACGAACGGGTGCGACTTCGTTTTCACAATCGGCAGGACGTTCAACCAGGACAACACAACGCACATCAAATGCCCCGTAGGCAAACACCTGCAGATCACAGCGACAAGCCCTCAAGCCGACACTCAGGTCGGTTCACGCTCAATACCTCGGTGGGGTAGCCAAATGCGGCGTGGCGGAAGGCACAACAACGGTCAAAGGCAAGATCGACGGCCGCATCGCCCTGAAAGCGTTCACCACAGCGGGTGTACAAAAAGGCATTACAGCGACAGGTCCTGAAGACGTATAGGCGTAAGGTGACGTGGGGTCGGAGCCGTCTCGGCCCCACGTCTGATACAGATGCGCGGCAGTGCGCGGCTCGCTCTTCACCTTCCCGGCCGGTCGCCGGGCGAAGTGGATCGTCTTCGCGATCTGGTTCGTGGCGATCTTCATCGCCTCCGGCCCCGCGAACCTGCCCGGCAAGTTCGAAGACGCCGAAAGCAACGAGGCGACCTCCTACCTGCCCGGCTCGGCCGAATCGACCGACGCGCTGGCCGCGACCGAATCGCTGCAGAAGGGCGAACTGGCGCCGGCCGTGATCGTCTACCGGCGCGAGTCGGGCCTCACCGCCGCCGACCGCCGCACGATCGTCGCCGACGTCGCGGCGATGACCGAGGAGCGCTTCCCGGGCGTGGTCGCCGACGGCGCGACCGCCGCCGCCGGGGGGAAGAAAGGCGGCAACGCCCCGCCACCGGTGTCGGGACAGCCGCGCGATTACGCCCCCTTCGTCGGGCCCGTCCCCTCGAAAGACGGCAAGGCTGCGATCGTCACCGCCTACATCGCCGGCAACGGCGAGGGCGACCGCATCCTCGACCCGGTCAAGGCCTGGCGCGACGAGATATCCGATCCCGGCGGCGGCCTCGAGGTGAAGATCACCGGCGGCGCCGGCTTCTCCGCCGACGCGATCGAAGTCTTCGAAAGCATCGACGCCACCCTGCTGCTGGCGGCGCTCAGCCTGGTCATCTTCCTGCTGATCGTCATCTACCGCTCGCCGTTCTTCTTCCTGATCCCGCTGGCGGCGGTGGTCTTCGCCGAGACGCTCTCGCGCTCGATCGGCTACGGCGTCTCCGAGCTGGGGGTGACGATCAACGGCCAGTCGAGCTCGATCATGTCGGTCCTGGTCCTCGGCGCCGGCACCGACTACGCCCTGCTCCTCGTCGCCCGCTACCGCGAGGAGCTGCACCGCACGGTCGACAAGCACGAGGCGATGCGGACGGCGCTGGCCTCGGCCGGACCGGCGATCTTCGCCTCGGCGGCGACGGTGATCGCGGCGCTGCTCTGCCTGATGCTGGCCGAGGTCGAGGGGACCGCCGGCCTCGGCCCGATCGCCGCTATCGGCATCGCCTGCGCGGCGCTCTCGATGCTGACCCTGCTGCCGGCGCTGCTGACGATCTTCGGTCGCCGTGCCTTCTGGCCCTTCGTCCCGCACACGCCGGAGACCGGACCGACCGCGGCCGACGTCCCCGAGCGGGCGCGGCGAAGCATCGTGGAAGGCGGCGCGATCGCCGCCCTCGGCCGCGTCATCCTCGCCTCCCTGCTGGTCCTCGTCCTGCTGCCGCTGGTGCTGGTCAACTGGATCCTGCGGCGGCTCAGCCGCCGCCGCATCCCCTCGCTGATCGTCGGTCCGCTCGATCGCAGGTTCTTCACCCCCTACGAGGTGCGCCGGCGGCGGCTCGAGCACGCGGCCGACGCCACCCACGGCTTCTGGAGACGGGTCGGAGACAGGGTCGCCGCCGGGCCGCGGAGGGTCATGGTCGGCGCGATCGCCGTGCTGCTCCTCTTCTGCGCCGGCTTCGGCTTCTTCTCCACCGACCTGACCGCCGAAGACAGCTACCGCACCGAAGTCGAGTCGGTCGAAGGCCAGTACCTGCTCGATAAGAGCTTCCCCTCGGGCACCACGGCGCTCACCGACGTCGTCGTCGCCGACCCCACCGAAACGAACGTGGTGAGGAACGCCGTGGCCGGCGTCGACGGGGTCGAGGCGGTCTCCCAGCCGGTTGCGAACGGGCAGTCCGGCGTCCTCCTCCAGGCCACGCTGGAGCCCAACCCCTACTCGACCGAGGCCTTCGACCTGGTCGAGCCGATTCGCGACGCCGCCCACGAGGTCTCCCCCAGCAGCCTCGTCGGCGGCCCGACCGCGATCGAATTCGACGTGCGCGACGCGGCCGCGCGCGACTCGATCGTGATCCCACCGATCGTCCTGCTGGTCGTGCTGCTGATCCTGATCGGCCTGCTGCGCGCCGTGGTGGCGCCGCTGGTCCTGATCGGCACGGTGATCCTCAGCTTCCTCGCCGCCCTCGGCGTCGGCTACTTCGTCTTCGACGTGATCTTCGGCTTCCCCGGCTCGGACCCCTCGCTGCCGCTCTTTGCCTTCGTCTTCCTCGTCGCGCTCGGGGTCGACTACAACATCTTCCTGATCGCGCGGGCGCGCGAGGAAACGATCCGCCACGGCTCCGAACAGGGGATCCTGCGAGCCCTCGCCGTCACCGGCGCCGTCATCACCAGCGCCGGCATCGTCCTCGCCGGTACCTTCTCGGTGCTGGCCAGCCTGCCGCTCACCTTCCTCACCGAGATCGGCTTCGTCGTCGCCTTCGGCGTCCTCCTTGACACCTTCCTCGTGCGCAGCATCCTCGTCCCCGCGATCGCCCTGACCATGGGCGACGGGTTCTGGGCGCCGTCGGAGCTGTCGAAGCCGCAGCGGCGCCCCTGAGCACGGAGTCGGCCCAGGGGCGCGGCGCCTGCCTCCTCGGCTATGTCGCTGTGATGCTCACGGGCGTTTGTTTGACCCAGTTGGTTCCTTGCACTGTGAGCGAGCCGCTGAGTGTGGCGGTGTGGCCTGTGCCGGTGAAGACGCATATACCGGCGTGGTACTGAGCAGCCAAGCCTGCGTTCATATCCATTGTGATCCCCAGGATTCCAGGTGAAATGAACATGGTTGTATATGTGGCGGCGTTTTCCGCGATTTGCTGGGGGATTGTGATCGTGCAGTTAGGATGTGCGATTTCGAGCGAACTTCCGGCTGGACATGTCAATTTGATTGTCTGCTCGGTGGTCGCGGTGGTCCCCGCTGCGACTTTCATGAGGAAGGTGCATCCGTTTGCGTTGATCGTGGTGGTTCCGGCGCCCTGTCCTGTTGTGTGACATTTTTTGTAGGTGGGCATTATCGTTGTTTCGGTCGTTGTTTCTACGAGTTGGAGTATTTCTTCGTAGAAGACTTCATCGCAGACGACGCCCCCTTCGAGGCCATGGAGGGTGAACTCGAGCTGGTGATTGGTGCCGCCAACCTCGCTCCATTTGATCATCGTGGAATTGCTTCCAGGCGAGACGAAATGCCCGCCTTCTTTCGCCGTGGCGCCGACCGCAAGGGCGCCGGTCCCGATTGCGACCAATAGGCCGACGGTGATTGCATTCAGCTTGCTGCGCATGGCTTGCCCCTCCTCGCATTGGGAATCTCCGCACAGGCATAGGCATCTGAGGCCCAGCGCGCAAGCGGAAAATCCGGGGGTCGGCCCTAACCGCCGATTCGACCTGCAAAACGCGCAGGGAACCGTCGCGCGCGTGCCGAACGGCACGCGTGAGCATCGATCGAACGCGCTACAGGACCGGCAGGAAGCGCTCGATCTCAAACGGGGTGACCTGCACCCGGTAGTCCTCCCATTCCTGCCGCTTGATCTCGATGAAGCGGCGGAAGGTGTGCTCGCCGAGCGTGCGCAGGACCAGCTCCGAGTCAGCGGCGACGTCGATCGCTTCGCCGAGCGTCTCCGGCAGCTGCTCGATCCCGCGCTGAGCCCGCTCCTCAGGCGAGAGGTGATAGAGGTTCTGCTCCATCGCCTCCGGCAGCTCATAGCCCTTC
>DASVWY010000059.1:0-2759 GCA_036392975.1 Solirubrobacterales bacterium
CACGTCGGGGAGTTGACGAGGGTATGAGCTGGGTGCTGATCTTCCTCGGCTTCTCGCTGCTGATCATCCTGCACGAGGCGGGCCACTTCGTCGCTGCCAAGGCGACGGGGATGCGGGTCGAGCGCTTCTTCCTCTTCTTTCCGCCGAAGCTGGTCTCGATCAAACGGGGGGAGACCGAGTACGGGATCGGCGCGATCCCGGCGGGCGGCTTCGTGAAGATCAGCGGCATGAACCCCGACGAGGAGCTGCCGCCCGAGGCCAAGGGACGCGGCTACTACGACCAACCGGTCTGGAAGCGGATCGTCGTGATCGGCGCCGTACCCGCGGTCAACATCGTTCTCGCCTTCGCGATCCTCTTCGTGCTCGCGTTCGGCGCCAACGACCCCACCCAGAAGGTCGGCGAAATCGTCCCCGGCACGCCGGCGGCGTCGGTCCTGCAGCCGGGCGACGAGATCGTCGCCGTCGACGGCCGCAGCTACCGCGGCCAGAGCCTGGCCGAGCGTCGTGAGAGGTTCGTCGAGCAGATCTCCTCCCACCGCTGCGACGGCAAGCAGGCGGAGGGGTGCCGGGCGACGACGCCCGCTCTGCTGACCGTGCGGCGCGACGGCGAGCTGACGACGATTGCGGTGCGGCCCGAATACGACCCGGCGGTAGAGCGGACCAGGATCGGCTTTGCCTACGGCACCGAGCCGGCCAACCTCGGCGCCGGCGGGGCCGCCGAGCGCGCGGTCGACGGGGTCTGGCTGGTAACCAGCAAAACCGTCACCGTCTTCGCCAGGCTCTTCGAAGAGGAGCAGCGCAAGCAGGTCTCCGGCGTCGTCGGCGTCAGCGCCACCGCCGACAAGGTGATCGACGAACTCGGCACCCGCGAATCGCTGATCCTCCTCGCCGTCGTCAGCCTCTCGCTGGGCCTGATCAACCTCTTTCCCTTCCTGCCCCTCGACGGCGGCCACATCTTCTGGAGCCTGGTCGAGAAGGTCCGCGGCTCACCGGTTCCCTTCTCGGTCATGGAGCGCGCCGGCGCGGTCGGCTTCGTGCTGGTGATCATGCTCTTCTTCATCGGCCTCTCGAACGACATCGGCCGCCTCACCGGCGAGGGCTTCGAGGTCCGCTAGGAAAAATTGCACTTTTGTTGCACCGTGCGCGCCACTCGTGCGTCGCCAACTGCCAGGGTCGGTCTCGATGCTCGCCACGACCTCAACCGGGTTCTTCGTGCCGATCTTCGAGGCCGCCGCAACTGCGATCGCGGCGGGAGTCGTCCTCGGGGGTTTTGCTGGAGCGACGGCTGGGGTCGCCTACGGGTGGTCGCGCAAGCAGGTGGAAAGTCATGCGCTCAGGGACGGTTACATCGGCGCCGCATTCGTCCTCGGCTTCTGGGTTCTCGAACTATGCATCGTTTACGCTACATCGGCATGAACGATCTCGGCTATCGCAACATCTGGATCAGCCTTGGCTTGGTCATGCCATTCCTCGCAGTCGGGTTGGTCCTGTTGCGAGACGAGCCGGAGGCAAAAGAAGTCGTGGGATTGCTCGCCCTCGTGGCGGCGGTCCTCCTGCTCCACGTGCTCGACCGGCGCGAGCTGCGCGAGCAGGAAGACGACTGACGTCGAGGTCCGTTAGCCGAGCCGGCGAACGACCCTGAAGGTGTCGAGCGCCGGGGTCGGATCGGGCTGTCCCGTCGCGTCGCGGGCGCGAACCCGGAAGCTGTGCGGTCCGTAGGGGAGACGCCTGGCGGTGAAGGGCGAGCGGCAGGCGCGGAACGGTCGGCGGTCGAGCTTGCATTCGAAGGCGACGCCCTGGTCCGGCGAGCCGAAGCGGAAGGTGGGGGTGCGATCGCGGGTCCGCTGGCGCGGCCTGCTCCGCAGCAGGGTCTGGGGCGCTCCCGATTTGTCGCCGCGCTGGCCGCCCGCTCCGGGCTGGCCCCCCGCGGCGGTCTCGCAGGCGGTCTCGGAGGGCGCCACCGCGTTGGGGCGGGGAGAGGGGAAGACGGGGGCGAAATCGAGGGCGCTGTCGTTGCGATCGTCGCCGGCCTCGAGCAGCGTCGGGCAGCCGGGCGCGATCGTCCGCCGCAGGGCCATGCCGTCCGGGATCCCCGCTGGAGAAGCCGCGGGCGTTCCGGCGGCAGACGGCAGCGAGCCGCTGAAGTTGCCCCAGGCGACGCAGTCGAGCGTGGCCCAGCAGACGGCTCCGCCGCCGGGAGCGAGGAGGCCGGGAGCCATCGTCTCGTCGGCGAGGATCCCGAAACGCGACTCGGCGGCCGCCGTTCCCATCACGATCGTCATCTGGTTGCGCCCGTCGGCGACGTCTTTGTCGAACGTCTCGGTGCCGATCGTCGCGCCGCCCGCGTTGTGGAAGGTGACGGGGTGCCCAGCGATGAAGTTCTGCCCGGCGGCGTAGGCCTGCAGCTCGACGTACTCGGCTTCCGGGGCGGAGCTGTCGCCGGGGAAGACCTCGCGAACGCTGACCAGATGGAACTCGGCGGCGGCAGGGGAGGGAGTCAGTGCCAGGCCGATCGTCAGGAGTGCCAGGGCGCTCCGCCTCACCGCCGCGCTTTCCGTTTCGGTTTGACGACCCGGAAGCTGCTCTTCGCCGGAGTCGGATCGGCAGCCCCTCCCGCCACGGCCCTGACCTGCACCGTGTGAGCGCCGAAGGAAAGCGTTTTCGTCGTGTAGGGGGAGGAGCAGGACCGGAAGGGGCCGCGGTCGACCTTGCAGGCAAAGCTCGACCTCGCCACGCTGGAGCGGAAGCGGAAGGTCGGC
>DASVWY010000060.1:0-18971 GCA_036392975.1 Solirubrobacterales bacterium
GTAATCGTGCATGTTGGCCTCGGGAATACCCAGAGCGCGGGCGGCGATCGCCAGGTCGTTGGAGCCGTGGGCCAGCGCGAGATCGAAGGAGCGACCGCGGCCGAAGCCGATCATCGCCGCGGTGCGGGCTCCGAGGCGGTAGGCCTTGCGCAGGCGCGAAGCCCCCCCGTGTCGCCCGATCGGAGTGTGCTCCATCCCGTGCAGCTCGAGCAGCGCCTGGGTCTGAGCGTAGTCGCGTGAGGTCACCTCGACCGCGTGCCCCTGCGCCCGCAGCCGCTCGATGATCGGCCGCAGCACCAGCACGTGCGCCGGCGCGCTCATGTCGACCCAGATGTTCATCGGAGGACCATATGGCTCGAGGCAGCGAAGCGGTCCCTAGAAGATGCCGTACTCGCGAACGAGCGGCTCGAGGGGCGTCTCGAAGAGAAGGGCCAACAGGCCCTGCTCGAGTTCGTCGCCAAGCCGGCTCCCTTCCACGAAGAGCGGCGAGTTCTGCGCCTCCCTCCGGGGCAGGCGCGTCAGCTCCGCCCGAACGCCCGGATCGGCGAGCATCCGCAGGAAGCGATCGTAGGCGCCGATCGCCCGGACGCCAGCATCCACCGCTTCCAACTCGAGGAACGCCCAGGCGAGGCGGTCGATCGATGGCCGTGACAGCACGGCATCGAGGAAGGGACCGATGTCGGCCGCCTTGTAGCGGTGACAAAGCAGGATTGGCAGCAGGCCACCGGCGAAGAGCACCTTGCGCGAGGCGCCGAGCTTGAGGTTGCGCAGCGCCCATCTCTGCCCCTCCTCCTCACGCTCCTTGCCGACGAAGTCGACGCAGATCGTTCGCCAGTAGCGGATCAGATCGTTGAGGAAGAATCGAGGGGGTCGGTAGTCCTTGACCGACTCGTCCAGGTAGCCGGCCATAACCCGTTTGCGGCACTCGGCGTGAACGGATCCGTTCGCCACGGGGACCGACTCCAAGAGGAGCAGGATCCGCCTGGTCAGGTTCCTGTTGTCGTCGGCGTCGAGGCCGATGCGCTCGACAAGGTGATCGCAGAAAACAGACGCCCCGAAGATCCCCTGTGCGCCCGGCTTGCTCTCCTCGCGGCCGATCGCCTTTTCGACCGCGACCGGCGACGGCCTCACTTCGCTCCGCTCCGCCCCTGCCACGAGGATCGCCCAATCGTCGTCGCTGTGGGGGGTCAGCTCGTGGCGGCCCCAGGAGCCGAAGAGCGCCACGCCGACGTCGGGGTCGACGGCAAGTCCGGCAAGCCGTTCCTTCATCTCCCCCAGGCGCCGCTCCGTCAGCCTTCGCGCCTCGAACAGGTTGGGAAACGTTCTACCGCTGCGAGCCGCGAGCTGTTCGAGGGCGTCCAAGGGCCGACCTCGGTCAGCGAGGCGCGGCCTCGAGAATCCACGGGACGTCCCGACAACGCGACAGCAGGGGGGCGAAAAGCTCCTCGTCCCCCGCGCTGAGCGGGACGTGTCCATGGTCGCTCGAGATCGAGCTGACGTGAACGTGGCGCAACCGATCGACAAAGCAATCGAGAAGGTCGGCGGCGGCGGCCATCGTTGCGTCCACCGTGCAAGCGTGCGCCACGTCGAAGCAAAAACCTGCCTCGGGCAGATGGGCGAAGAGCCCCTCCAGCTCGTCTGCCGTCCTCCCGGTCGCCTTGCGCGAGTCCATGTTCTCGATCACGAGTCGTCCTCCAAGCGGCACGTACGCGGTTGGATCCTCGATCCGATCGGGGTGCAGCACGATTGCATCGACGAATCCCGGTAGGCGGGCAAGCGTCGCAACCAGCTCGGCCTCCGACACGTGGCGTCCTTTGCTTGGACCGTGCACGCTCAGATAGCGAAACGGAAGGGGCGGTTCTCCGGCCAGGAACTCGACGAGCGCGGGCAGCTCTTCCCCTCCGAGCGCCGCCAGCTCGACCGCGAAGCTCGAAAGCCGAGTCGCCTCTTCGACCAGAACGGGCCAATCGCCGCGATTGCCGACCATGTACCCGGTGGACGCGCCCAGTGGATGGTGCTCGAGCAATGGCGGGGGCGCTTCTGCCAGCAGGGGGGAGTTCACCCCAGTCACGCTAGCGTTGTGACAGGACGTTCGCCCAGGGGAGCTACGCGAGCGACCTCACTCTTGAGCCGGGCCGAAAGGCACCAATTTCCGCCCAGCGCCCACTCCGATCGCGTCCGCTCCACTCGCTTCGATTGGGGCTGCGAGATGCAGCGGATCCCCACCCACGTCTCTCCACCCGGGCGCCCCTCCGCGAGCATCCCGCTGGACTGCGTACCGGCGCTGAACGAAGTCCCCGAGGTTGCCCGGGAGGCCAGGCGATCCTGGGGGGTCGGGCCGACCTCCCGGCTCAACGTCGAGCGCATCTGCAAGCGCCTGGAGATCGAGGTGGCGATCGTCTCGTTGGGGGTGCCCGACGGAGGGGCCCAGGGATTTCTCCTACCGAGAACTGACGGTCGCTTCCTGATCGAGGTCGACCCCGAGCCTCGAAACGGCTGGCCGGACGTGGCGCCGCCCCTTCGCGCCTCGCTGAGGCGACACCGCCAGAGGTTCCTGATCGCGCACGAGCTGGCTCACACCCTGTTCTACGAGGGTCCGAGCGGAGGCCGGCGCCTGGTCATGGATAGCCCCTGCCAGGAGCTGTTTTGCGACGAGCTGGCTCGCGCGCTGCTAATACCGCCCGAGGTCGCGGCAGAGCTTCCGCTCACCCCCGAGGGAGTGGTGGAGATCCAGCGACGATTCGACGTCTCCATGGAGCTGGCGCTGCGCGGGGCGGTTGCGGCACATGGAGACAGCGGGGCGGCCTGGCTGCTTCTCCATCGGGACGAGAAGACGCTGATTCAGTGGACTTCCGCTCACCGAAGCCTGACCTCGCGGGCTCTTCACGCATTGCGGAAACTCGCGGCGCGGGCGGCGCGCGAGGGCTGCGCCGTCGCCGGAGTCATCGCACCGCATCGCCGCGCCCGTGCCCTCTACCTGCCACGTCGCGAACAGGTGATCGTCACCTGGGAGCAATGCGTCGCAGGCTAGGCTCCGTCCGCGATCTCGACTTTCTTGACGCGCTGTTCCAGAGCCTTGAAGGTTTTCGGCAGTCGGGCCGCCACCTTCGCCAGGTCCTCGCCATGCTCGGCCAAGACCTCGTCGACCCTCGAATCGAAGTCCGCGTCGAAGGCCTGGGCGACCGCCAGCCGAAGGGGCCACTGATCGGGGTGCCTGCCCATGTAGCGATGGCGCTCCCATCGAATGCCCATTCGCCAGCCAAGATAGGCGGCGACCATCTTCTCCTGTCGGTCATCGACGTCGCGGCGCACGAACACATAGGCCGCCCACAGCCTCTCGTGCGCATCGTAGATGTCGCTGCCGCGCCGCGAGCGGCTCCGCTCGTAGGTGACGAAGGGTGCAATCCCGGTCTCCTGCTGGACCAAGACCTCCGCCAGCTTCAGGCGCATGTCCGAAGGCGGAATCCAGAGAATCACCTTCGGTTCGGCCCCGAGGCCGGCGAAGACCTGCGCCTCCGTCTCGAGCTTGGCGCGCTCGGCGGGCTCGCCATAGTCCTCGAAGACGTCGTCAGGCGAGACATCGCCCGCCCCGATCCGCTCAGCCACCCTGAACAGACGCCGGTCCCGTAGGTCTTCGGCCAGGCGGGCGCTCGCACGGAGAAGGGGCCGCGGCAGGTCGGGCGCTGCCCGCTCTGGCAACTGGGCGAGAAAGTCAAGTAGTCCCTCGTCCCCGAGCTGGCGAAAGTGCTTCTCCATCTCCTCGCGAACTTCCTCTTCGACCTCGCCGAGATCGGTTTCCCGCCATTCCTTCTTGCTCTTCTTCTTCTTTTCTGCTGCCTTCTCCAAATCGGCCCGGTCGCCGGGCAGGTGGTCGAGCGAATAGGTGGCGCTGGACGCGTCCACTTCGAGAAGGCCGCGTCTCCTTGCTTTGGACCACCACAGCGCCCATTCCCAGCGCTCTATGCTCTCCCCCAGCATTGCATCGGCGGCGAGCTTGGCGGGATGGACGAGCGCCCGCTCGCTCAACTCGTACCGGTAACGCAACGCCTTGAGCAGCTCGGAGACGATGTCCGTACGCTCGTGTCCGTCACGGAGGATGTTCAGTGCAAGTCTTTTGCTGAACGAGCCTCGCTCGCTGGGAGTGACGAAAAAGGCTGACACGAACCGGCGACCGAGGCTCTCCGGCAGGCCGGTGAACAGGTGGTCGCGGTCGAGGTAGTCGAGCAGATCCGCGCAGATCGTGTTCCCGACAAGGTCGGCGCAGAAGGGATATTCCATCTGCTTCAGCTCGAGCGTGTCGTCGGCCTTCGAGACGATCAGGGGGCGCAGCTGCACGTGCAGGTCGCCACTGGCGTCGAGCAGGGTTCTCTCGACCTCCTCACATTCCTCGTCGTCGAACTCGTCGACGAGCTGGCGAAGGCGCTCGGGTACTTCGTCCGACAGCTGCCTCCAGAGCGCTTCGAACCGTCCTCCGTTCTCGTCGTGCGGCTCGAGGACGTCGAGATCGTCCTCCACGGTGTGCCCGGCGGGCACATGACAGAGATCATGGAGCAGAGCGCCCAGCCGGGCCAAGACCTTCACCTCTCTCCACTTGCGCAGATCGCGTCTGTCCCTGTGCGCCCGCCACTCGGCGAAGAGATCGTCTTCGACTCCGTGCAGTCCAAGCCCTTGGCGCCACACCACGTCCAGGAGCCGCTCCACGACTTTCAGAGCGCCAAGACTGTGGGAGAAACGGGTGTGGACGGCTCCGGGATAGACAAGGTGGGTATTTCCCAGCTGCCGGATTCGCTTCAGCCGCTGAAACGGGCGCGAGTCGATCAGCGCGACCTCGAGCTTGGTCAGGTGGATGTCGCCATGCACCGGGTCCGTGAACACCTTTCCGGGCGCCAGCACCGAGCTGGGGAGGCCCCACGGATCTCTACCGTCCAGCTGATGCTCGTTCGCTCGCGACACAGCGGCGCATCATCGTGCCTCATCCATTAATCAGCAAACCTGGATGCGCTTTTGCGTACCGGCGTGTTGCCGACCTGGGTAATTGCTCGGCCTGGAACGCGAGCTAGACAGCCGCGGCGGACAGCTCGGGATAGAGCGGGTAGCGCTCCATCAGCGTCCTGGTCCGCTCGGCCAGCCCGTTCCGCTCAGCCTCGAAGTCGGCGCCGAGAGCGGCGGCGATGACGGCGGCGATCTCGGTCATGTCCTCCTCGACCAGTCCGCGCGTGGTCAGGGCCGGGGTGCCGATGCGCAGGCCGGAGGGGTTCATCGGCGGCCGCTCGTCGAAGGGGATCGCGTTGCGGTTGACCGTGATCCCGACCTCCTCCAGGCGACTCTCGGCGGTCTTGCCGTCGAGCCCGCTGGGGGTCAGGTCGACCAGGACCAGGTGGACGTCGGTGCCGCCGGTCAACACCGGCACGCCATTCGCTTCCAGGCCGGCGGCGAGCGCCTGCGCGTTGGCGATCGTTTGGCGCTGCCGAGCCCGGAAGGGCTCGCTGGCGGCGATCCGCAGCGCCACAGCCTTGGCCGCGATCGTGTGCATCAGCGGCCCGCCCTGCTGGCCCGGGAAGACCGCTTTGTCGATCGCCTGGGCGTGCTCTCCGCGGCAGAGGATCATGCCGCTGCGCGGGCCGCAGAGCGTCTTGTGGATCGTCGTCGTCACCACGTCGGCGTGCGGCACCGGATTGGGATGCTCGCCGGCGGCGACCAGGCCAGCGAAATGGGCCATGTCGACCATCAGCTTGGCTCCGACCGAATCGGCGATCTGGCGGAAGGCGGCGAAGTCGAGCTGGCGGGGATAGGCGGACCAGCCGGCGACGATCAGCTTCGGGCGATGCTCGGAGGCGAGCCGCTCGACCTCCTCCATGTCGACGCGCAGGTCCTCGCGCCGGACGTGGTAGGCGACGATCTCGTAGAGCTTGCCGGAGACGTTCAGTTTCATCCCGTGGGTGAGGTGGCCGCCGTGGTCGAGCGCCATTCCCATGATCGTGTCGCCGGGTTCGATCAGTCCCATGTAGGCGGCGTTGTTGGCCTGGGCGCCGGCGTGGGCCTGGACGTTGGCGTGCTCGGCGCCGAACAGTTCCTTCGCCCGGTCGATCGCCAGCTGCTCGGCGACGTCGACCTCCTCGCAGCCGCCGTAGTAGCGGCGCCCCGGATAGCCCTCGGCGTACTTGTTGGTCAGCACCGAGCCGACCGCTTCCATCACCGCCTGCGGCACGAAGTTCTCCGAGGCGATCATCTCCAGCGTCCCCTGCTGGCGGCGCAGCTCAGCCTCCAGCACGGCGGCGATCTCGGGATCGACCTCGGCGAGGGGTGCGCTCTGCAGGTTCTCGGGCAGCTCGGTCATGACCCGAGCGACGATACCAACGCCCCTGGATAGGGGTCAGTGGACGGGTTCGGCCATCGCGTAGAGCGCGATCGCCGGCGTCGCGATCGCCCCCAGGGCGACGGCGAGGGCTGTCTGGCAGGCGACGAACTGCCCCTCGCTGAGCTCGGCAGGGTCCGCGACGAAAAGCGCCAAAGCCAGGAGCGGCGCCAGCAGGACCACGCTGATCGCCCCGAACGCGATTCCCCTCTTCAGCCGGGCGGCGGGCAGGGCTGCCAGCCAGCGGTGGGCGGAACGAAGCCCCGCCAACGACTCCAGCGAGCCAACTCGCACGTCGCGCCGAATCGCGGCTGTGACCAGCAGACAGGTGATCAGCGGGAGAAAGAAGAGAGTGCCGATCGCGCTGCCGAAGACGCTGGGCTCGCCCAGCGGCACTCCCCAGATCGGCACCGCGCCTCGACCCTCGACGCCAAGCGAGGCGAGGATCGCGTTGAGGACCAGGTTGATCGCCGCGGTGACCCCGATCGCCTTGACGACGATCCAGCGCCGATTCGACGCAGGCAGCTGGCCCCAGACCAAAGCGTTCGACGGGCTGGGCGGGTCGCTCACGGCGCGGCGACGATACCAGCGCATTGCCGCTGGGTAGGGTGCGCGCCGTGAAGCGAATGATCTGGCTTGCGAGCGCCGTCGCCATCGGCCTGGCGGCAACGGCCCCGGCGGCGCCGGCGGCGACCATCGAGAATCCCTGCGAAGGGCGCGAGGCCCGGCAGCTGCTCTGCCCCGACCTGCGCGTCGGACCCGCCGAAGACCTCTTCGTCGAGCGGCACGGCGGCGGCTACGGACACGGGGGCGGCGTCCACCTCTACGCGGGCAACAACATCATGTCCCGCGGCCGCGGCCCGATCGAGCTGCGCGGTCGCCGCTACAAGCGCAACTGGATGCACGCAAACCAGGCGATCTACCGGGTCGGCGGCGGCGTCCGCATCCTCCGCACCGAGGCCCGCCTTCACTTCTTCGACGTCGGCTACGAGTTCGGCGGCTCCTACTGGAAGGTCGAGGACCCGCTGAGCATGGAGATCTGGGCGCTCGACGAGAACCGCCAACCGCTGCGCCGGGTCCGCAAGGGCCCGAAGGTCTTCTACTGCTTCCGCGACCTCGAGCGCACGAAGCCAATGCGCCGCTCCCCGGCCGGCCCGGTCTACCCGGCTTGCAACCAGAACCCGGCCCGCAAGCGGGTACGGCTCGGCACCTCAGTCGGCTGGTCGGACATCTACCCCTCCAACTACGACCGTCAGTGGGTCAACGTCAGCGGCCTGCGCGGCTGCTTCGCCTTCGTGATGCGGGTCGACCCCCGCAACCTCCTCTACGAGGAACACGAGGGCAACAACCGCTCGACGCGGATCATCCGCCTCCCTTACCGCGACGGGCCGCAGGGCTGCTGAGCGGGCGCGCGACGGACCCGCCGGCCCGCTACGACCGCGGTTCCCGGCTTCGCCGCAATGCGCGTCGGAGTGGCTGGGAATGCTCTTCGCGCGCCACGGCATAGGCGAGATACGAACCGCAGATCAAGGAATAGAAAACAACCACAGCGAAGCTGCCAGCGCTCCCCCGCACTGGATGCAAGAAGAACCCAATCGCGAAGGCCGCAGCCGCCATCAGTCCCAGGGGAAGAAGCCATCGTCTTATCACAGACAAAGAGTTTACACCCCATTCACGTGGCCAACGAGAAGCAGGATTGCCGCCCCGGCACCAACGAGGAATCCGGCCGCAGTGATCTGCTCAACACACTCGGACGGGAAGCCCAGGAGTACCGCTACCGATCTCCCTGTCGCCGCCAGGAGCCCGCTCAGGACGACGACCAGGCCCGCAGCCCCGTTGACGAGGTCCGTGATCGAGGTCGCGGGCAGCGAAGGCATTGGCCCTGCCGATCCTGGCCGGCCCCGGCGCACGCGTGGCGCGACAGATGTCAATTCTCTGCGTCGGCTTCTGCGAGCTTCTGCAGCGCGGGGGCGAGCTGGGCCTCTCGGATGGCGCCCTCGCGGAGCACGGTCCACTCGCCGCTCCCGTCGTAGCGGCTTAGATCGACGACGGTCGAGGGCTGGCCGGTGAGGGTGCCGCCGTCGATTGCCAGATCGGCGCCCGCGACGATCTCGGCCGGCACCTTCTCGAAGCTGGCCGGCGGCGGCTCGCCGCTGCGGTTGGCCGAGGTCTGGAAGAGCGGGCACATCGCTCCGGCCAGCGGGCCCTCGATCAGCCGCACCCCGAGCTTCTCGGGATCCTCGCGGCAGGCCAGCGGGTAGCGCCGCCGCGGATTGGCGACGACCAGCGTCAGCGGCCCCGGCAGCAGCGTCCCGACGGCCTCACGGCTGCGTGCGCCCAGCGAGTCGACCAGCTCCCGCATCGCCAGCGGCGTCAGGTACATCACCGCCGAGGACTTGCCCTCGTCGCGGCCCTTGAGCCGGTGGATGCGGTCGATTGCCGCCGCGTCGAGCGGGTCGCAGGCGAGGCCGTAAAGACCGTCCGCCGGAAAGACTGCGACACCGCCGCCGGCGACGCAGCGCTCGAGCGCGACGCGGGCCGCCTCCGCCCCTTCGCTCTCTATCGAGACCAGCATCTTGCTCCGTCTGGCGCTTTTGTCGCGCATAGCCATACAAAAGCGCCATAGCCACTCATCGTCGCCCCCAGACGACCCTGCCGATCCCGGCCAGATCGGTGCGGACCTCGGCCGCGCCGAAACCAGCCTCGCGCAGGAGGTCGCTGATCGGGTCTGCCTGTCCCGCCCCAACCTCCAACGCCAACACGATCCCCGCGTTCGCTCTTTGTCGCGCATAGCCAGACAAACAGCGAACGCACTCGGCGATGAAGGCGCGGATCGCGTCGAGACCGTCGGGTCCGGCGAGAAGAGCCTCGCGTGGCTCCCACTTCGTCACCTCGGCCTCCAAGCCCTGCCACTCGGCCTCGCTCACGTACGGGAGGTTGGCGACGATCAGATCGAACAGGCAGGCATCGGACGGCAGCGTTCCTTCAACGATCTGGACCCGGTCCGCCAGCCCCAACCTCTCGCGGTTCGCGCGGGCCACTTCGAGCGCCGCCGGCGAAGTGTCGGTCGCCACGACCTCGCACCCCGGCAGCTCGTCGGCGACGGCCAGGGCGATAGCGCCCGACCCGGTGCCGACGTCGAGCATCCGGCGCGGATGAAGCTCGAGCGCCAGCTCGACCAGCAGCTCCGTCTCCGGACGGGGGATCAGAACGCGACGGTCGACCGCCAGCTCGAGGTGGCGAAAACCCTTGCGACCGAGGATGTAGGCGACGGGCTCGCGGCGCAGCCGCCGCCGCACCATCTCGGCGAAGCGCCGCCCGGCCGCTGGCGGGATCTCGGCATGTAGATCCGCTGCGAGGCGCGCCCGCTCCCAGCCCGTCGCGTCGCAGAGGAGGAGTTCGGCGTCCAGACGCGGCATTTCGACCCCGGCCGCGGCCATGGCATCGACCGCAGCCGTGAGGGCATCATGAATAGAAGTCAACTCAATGCCGGGGGCGGGCGTGACCAAGTAGATCAAGGACGCAGGGAGCGTGGCGTGCTCTGCACGCGAGCGACCGAGGACGCCGATATGCGCCGGTCACGCGCGTCATCCGACTGCTGCTGCCTCAAGCCGTTGCCTCTTCTCCTCCGCCGCAAGGGCATCCGTGATCTCGGACAAACCCCCGGCCAGGACGCCGTCGAGGTTGTGCAAGGTCAACTTGATGCGATGGTCGGTGACCCGCCCCTGGGGGAAGTTGTAGGTGCGGACCTTCTCGGAGCGCTCGCCGCTGCCGACCTGCGCCTTGCGCTCGGAGGCGATCTTCGCCTGCTGTTCGGCCAGCTCGCGCTCGTAGAGCCGCGCCCGCAGCACCCGCATCGCCTTCTCCCGGTTCTGCAGCTGCGACTTCTCGTCCTGCATCGAGACGACGATCCCCGTCGGCCTGTGGGTGATCCGGACGGCGGAGTCGGTGGTGTTGACCGACTGGCCGCCCGGGCCCGAGGAGCGGTAGACGTCGATCTGCAGGTCGTTCTGGTCGACCTCCACCTCGACCTCCTCGGCCTCGGGGAGAACCGCGACGGTTGCGGTCGAGGTGTGGATGCGCCCCTGCGACTCGGTCTCCGGCACCCGCTGCACGCGATGGGTCCCGCCCTCGTACTTGAAGATCGAGTAGGCGCCCTCGCCCTTGACCGCGAAGGTGACGTCCTTGAAGCCGCCGACCTCCGCCGGCGACTGCGAGATCGTCTCGGTGCCGAAGCCGCGCTCCTCGGCGTAGCGGGTCAGCATCTTGTAGAGGTCGCCGGCGAACAGCGCCGCCTCGTCGCCGCCGGTCCCGGCGCGGATCTCGACCAGCACGTTCTTGG
Source organism: Solirubrobacterales bacterium (assembly GCA_036392975.1). Taxonomy (GTDB): domain Bacteria; phylum Actinomycetota; class Thermoleophilia; order Solirubrobacterales; family 70-9; genus VRUE01. The sequence goes on from DASVWY010000060.1 coordinate 10,698, forward strand.
CGTCGTTGGGGTCGCGCTCGACCATCGCCAGCCGGATCTCCTCCTCCAACTCGGCAATGCGTGCCGGCGCCTCCTCGACCAGCTTGCGCAACTCGGCATCGTCGCCGTCCTCAGCCAGCAGCTCCCGCGCCCCCTCCAGGTCGTCCTTCAGGGTCCGGTACTCGCTCGCGAGCGCCTGCGCCGGCTGCAGCTCCCGGTACTCACGCCCCACTTCCGCGTAACGCTGCCGGTCCCCGATCACCTCGGGATCGGACATCTGCGCCTCCAGCTCGGCGAACCGTGCCTCTATCTGTTCGACGAGAGAATCGACCATGGGGAGAACCATAGGCGCTGCTCGGGCGGGTGGCGGCCTTGCGGGGAGCGCTCGGTGCGTCGGCTTCTCGCGGCGGGTGGCGTCGATCTGGGGGGCCACCCCGAGGAAGCTTTAGCTACCGCAGGGGTGGTGGCGCCAGATCGGCGACAGGACCCGCCGCGCCGGGACCGCTCGTCACGCCACGATCTCGATCGGAGACTCGGCGCCGCGTGCCTGCGGTTCCTCTTCGAGCACCTTCTCCAGCGCCGCGATCGCCACCGCCAGCTCCTCTTCGTCGGGCTCGCGGGTGGTCAGGTTCTGCAGCATCAGCCCCGGCCACATCACGGCGCGCACCCAACGCTTGCGCCGGTTCTTGCCGGCCCATTTGATCACCTCGTAGGAGAGGCCGGCGATCAGCGGGATGCCGAGGATGCGCGAGGCGAGCAGCCAGTACCAGGCGGGCAGGCCGATTGGCGCAAAGACGAAGATCGCCAGCACCATCACGATCAGCAGGAAGCTGGTGCCGCAGCGCGGGTGCAGGCGCGAGTAGAGCTTCGCCCGCGAGGGGACCAGCTCGTCTTCGGCCTCGTAGCAGGAGATCGTCTTGTGCTCGGCGCCGTGGTACTCGAAGACGCGCCGTAGGTCCTGCAGGCGGCTGATCGCGACGATGTAGCCGATGAAGATCGCCGTCCGCAGGATCCCCTCGACCAGCCAGAACAGCAGCGAGGAGCCGAGCTCGTCCTTGATCAGGCTGGTCAACCCGACCGGGACGACGAAGAAAAGGCCGACCGCAAGGACCAGCGAGAAGACGATCGTCAGTCCCCACATCCAGCCGCCGATTTCCTCTTTGTTGCCCTCCTCGTCCTCCTCCAGCTGGGCGTTGGCGGAGATGCCAAGCGCGCGGAAGCCGATCTTCAGCGACTCGCCCAGCGCGACGACGCCGCGCAGCACCGGCACGCGCCAGAGCCGGTGCCGCTTCGCCCAGGGAACGAGCGATTCGGAGGTGATCTCGATCTGGCCCGCCGGGTTGCGCACGGCGACGGCCCAGGTCGAGATGCCGCGCATCATCACGCCCTCGAGCACCGCCTGGCCGCCGAGCGGCGCGTCGCGTTTCGCGACGAGGGCGCCGTCGGGCATGCGCAGCGGGTCGGCGCCGTTCAGGGAAGCAGACTCGAGCCGCGGAGCCTCCCCCTCCGCGCCCATGGGCTACCTACCGGCCTTGGCGTGCTTCGCCGCGCGGCGCTGGAAGCGCTCCACCCGTCCCCCGGTGTCGACCAGCTTCTGCTTGCCGGTGTAGAAGGGGTGACACGCCGAGCAGAGCTCGACGTGGAGGTCCGCCTGCGTGGACCGGGTGTAGAACTGGTTGCCGCACGAGCAGTGCACGTTGGCGAGCGTGTACTCGGGATGGATTCCTGCCTTCATCGGCTCCAGTCTAGAGAAGTGGATGAAGTTGCCCGTTCAGGGGGTTTGGAAACGCCGGCGTGTTGCCGATAGCGACAGCGATGACGCCAGCGTCGAGCAGCCAAGAAAGCCCGAAGGGGTTGCCCCTGCGCCGCGGCCTGGCGACCTTCCTACTGACCGGAACCGCGATCGTCGCCCTCCATGCCTGGTTCGGCGTCGGCGGCTCCGAGCTCGATCTGGCGCTGAACGGCGTCCTTTACGACTCGGTCGTCCTCGGGGCCGGGCTGGCCTGCCTGCTGCGAGCCTTCGCCCTTCGCAGCGAGCGCTCAGCCTGGCTGCTGATCGGGCTCGCGGTCCTCTGCTGGGGTCTGGCCGAGGTCTACTGGACGGCCTTCATCGAAGGGAACGCCGACGCCCCCTATCCGTCGCCGGCCGACATCGGCTACCTCGTCTTCTACCCGCTGGCCTACGGGGGTCTGGCGCTGCTGGTGCGCGCCCGCGCCGCCGAGATGAACTGGCAGCTGTGGACCGACGGGCTGATCGCCGCCCTCGGCACCGCTGCCCTCGGCACCGCCTTCGTCTTCGACTTCGTCGCCGATCACACCTCCGGTACGACGCTGGAAGTGGCGACCACGCTCGCCTATCCACTGGGCGACATCGCGATGGTCGCCCTCGTCGTCGGCGTCTTCGCCTTGACCGAATGGCGGCCGGGCAGGACCTGGGCGTTGCTGCTCGCCGGACTCGCCGCGATGGCCGTCGCCGACGTCGCCTACACGCTGCAATGGACGGCCGAGGCGCTTCCCGGAGGGGGCTGGATCGAACCGGTCTACCTCCTCTCCGCCGCCTGCTTGGGAATCGCGGTGTGGCAACCGGCTCCGGCGGCGATCCGGCCCAGGCCGCACTCGCAAGGCTGGCGGGAGCTGGCGATTCCGGGTTTCTTCGCGGTGGTAATGATCGGCCTCTTCACGATGCAGCACCTGAGCTCCGCCACCGGGCTCTCAACCGCCCTCTGGGCGTCGACGATGCTTGCGGTGATCGTCCGGCTCGCACTCGGGGCGCGCGAGAACCGGGTCCTGCTGGAGCAGGTCCAGACCGACCCGCTGACCGGGCTCGGGAGCAGCGGCCGTATGCGCGTCGACCTCGAAGCGCTCTGCGCTCGTGCCAGCGAAGAGAGCCCGGGGGCCGTGGTCTTCCTCGATCTCAACGGCTTCAAGCGCTTCAACGACACTTTCGGCCATCCCGCCGGCGACGACCTGCTCGTCGAGCTCGGCGGCGCCCTGCGGGCGGCGGTCGGGGTGGATGGGACCGCCTACCGGATCGGCGGCGACGAGTTCTGCGTGCTGCTGACCTGTCCGCCCGAGCGCTTCGCCGCGGTCACGGGCAAGGCCGCCGAAGGGCTGACCGCGAAGGGCAAGGGCTTTTCGGTCTCCGCGGCCTGGGGCGCCGCGAACGTCCCGACCGAGGCCACCACCCCCGCCGAGGCGCTGCGGCTCGCCGACGTGCGGATGTATGCGCACAAGGAGTCGCGTCGCCTCGCCGCCAACGCCGAGGGCCCGGTGGTGACGGTCGCGCCCGGGAAGGTCTAGCCCGAACCGGCGTCGGTTCCCAGCGCGGCGATCAACGAGTCGAGCGTGTGCCCGACTTCGGCCCGCATCCGCTCCGGGTCCTCGGCGCGGGCGACCAGCAACGCCGCCTCGTCGAGCGCTCCCAACAGGACGTGCGCGAGCGGCCGGACCGGCTGCTCGGCGATCGCCCCCGCCTCGATCGCCGCTTGAAGGCTGGCCTCGATCAAACCGAGGCCGTGCGCGGCGGCGATCTCGCGCATTCGGTCCCACCCCAGGACCGCTGGACCGTCGATCAGCGCGATCCGCTGCGGCTCCGGCTCGGTGCAGGCTTGCAGGAACATCTCGGCCCCGGCCCGCATCGCCTCCAGCGGCGCCTCGGCTTTCGCCGCCAACGCGCCGGTCGCGATCCGCTCGGCCAACTCGGTCTCGACCTGCTCGTAGACGGCCTCGAAGAGGTCGCGCTTGCCGGAGAAGTGGTGGTAGAGGGCGCCGCGGGTGACGCCCGCGGCGCGAACTATCTCTTCGGTCCCGACGCTCGCGTAGCCACGCTCGGCGAAGAGCTTGCGGGCCGCCGCCACCAATGACGTTCGGGTCGACTCCGACCGCTCGCTCTGGGTGCGACGCTCAGCCGAGCGCGGGCCCGCGACCCCACTGCCTCTTTCCTCGTTGACATTCATACTGTCTGTATGTAAGTTAGCTCAGCCTCAGCGTAAAGCTACGCTCCGAAGGAGGACGCAATGGTCCAGTCAGAGCAGCGCCACGAGATCGACTTGCCCGCCGGCCCGATCCGCTACCGCGAGGCGGGCGAGGGCAAGCCGGTCGTCTTCGTCCACGGCTATCTGGTCGACGGTCGGCTCTGGGACGGGGTCGTGGACCGCCTCGAGGGCCGTTGCCGCTGCATCGCCCCCGACTGGCCGATCGGCGCCCAACAGGTGGCGATGAACCCCAGTGCGGATCTCTCCCCCTACGGCATCGCGGCGACGATCGCGAGCTTCCTGGCCGCCCTCGACCTCGAGGACGTGACGATCGTCGGCAACGACTCGGGCGGGGCGATGTCGCAGGTGCTGGTCACGCGCCATCCCGAGCGGATCGGCCGGCTCGTCCTCACCAACTGCGACACCCACGAGAACTTCCCTCCGGGCGCGTTCAAGGCGATGCCGCCGCTGGCGAAGCTCCCCGGCATGATGTCGGTGATCGCCGCGCCCTTCCGGGTCGGGGCCATCGCCCGCGCGGCCTTCAAGCCCTTCGCCAAGAAACCGATCCCGCCGCAGCTGATCGAATCTTGGATGGAGCCCGGTTTCCGCGACGCCGACATCCGCCGCGACGTCAAAAAGGTGACCACGGGGATGAACAAGCGCTACACGCTGGAGGCGGCGGCGAAGCTGCGCAACTCGGAGCTGCCGATCCTCCTCACCTGGGCGCCGGGCGACCGCTTCTTCCCCCTCGAGTACGCCGAACGACTGGCGAACGAGACGCCCAACGCGCGGATCGTCCAGATCCCGGACTCGCGCACCTTCGTCCCCTTCGACCAGCCCCAGCGGCTGGCCGACGAGATCGCCGCCTTCGTCAACGGCGGCTCCTCGCCTCAGACGTAGGAACCGGCTAGTGACAGAACGCGCAAAATGCGCGTTCTTTCGCAAGATGCGGGTTTTTCGTCCGGCGGAGCCGAGATGCTGCCGTAACGCCCCCTACAGGACGGAGAGGCCAAATGCCCGAGGAGATCTTCGACCAGGAGCGCCCCCGCAGCACGATGGCGAGACGCCTCGATGAAGCCTTCGCCGGCTGTGAGGAGTGGACCCTCGCCCCCGCCGCGCCCAGACGCAGCGACCTCGACGTAGCCCCGTGGCTGTCGCGACCGGCAAGTGCGATCGACCGCGCCGCCGCCGCTAGACCGCCTGAATCGCGCGCGGCTTAGCGGGGGTTCAGCTCAGCGCTGCCGCTTCTCCGGCAACGGGTAGTGCATGACGACCCGGGACATGAGGTGAGACGCCAAAGCGGCGATCACAATCACCGTGGCGGTAAGCAGATCTTCGTCGACGCCCATCGCTGGCATTGCGATGCACGCCACGCCCGCCAAGAGCAGCATGGAAACGAGGACGAGGCCCAACGCCATGGTCCTGCTCATGTTCACCTCCTACCCACCCGTTGCAGACAAAACGCTTATGACCATGGCGAAGCATAAACCGGTCAGACCACCGACCACTGTCGCGCTTCGAAGCTTCCTCTCATCGGCACCCGCCAGCGCAGGACCAGCGTGAGCAAGAAATCCACAGACGGCAATTGCGGCAGCCGACAGTCCGAACCCGTCTGCGAACTGGCTGGCGATCGATCCAACGACCATCGCCCGACGGTAGGGGGCCTCGGCACACACGTGGTGCGCCGAATGTGCCGATTGTGCGACTTGGCTGCTACGTCTCCTGGTACAGCGGCCCGTCCCCGCCCTCGGGGAGGGTGAGGCGGCCGCCCTTGGCCGTGATCGCGCCGCACTGGACGCAGTTGGAGGCGGTGACGTGGACGTCGACCTCGGCGGCCCCGTTCTCCAGCTGCTCGTCGGGGATCTCGTAGACCTGCGCCGGGCACATCGAGACCCAGGTCTGGGCGATCTCGCGCGGCACCTTGGTCTGGATGCGGACGTGGTTGGGAGCGTCGTCGCGGGTCGCGTTGCCCGATAGGAAGACCGAGTCGAGCTTGTTGAAGGTCAGCTCGTTGTCGGGCTTGGGGTACTTGTCGCCTGCCTTGCCGAGGTCTACGGAAACCTCGGCGTCATCCTCGACCTTCCAGTGGCCGCCGGGGAAGGCGCCTTTGGTGATCACCATCGAGCTGCCCATCGCGCCGCCGAAAACCAGGCCCTTGGAAAGCGGCTGACGCATGTTGCGGGTGCGGTATAGGTCCTTCTCGATCACCGAGCTGCGGACCTTCTCGTCGTACGCCTCGAAGTTGACCGAATCCTGCTTGAGCGCGTCGACGATCGCTTCCGCCGCGTAGATGCCGGCGTGCATCGCGTAATGGACGCCCGCGAGTTCGGCGATGTTGACCATCCCGGCGGCGTCGCCTGCGATCACCATGCCCGGGACGGAGAAGCGCTTCGGCAGCGCCCAGTAGCCGCCGGAGGGGATCGTCTTTGCTCCCCAGCCGACCCGCTTTCCACCCTCGAGCAGCTTCTTCATGAACGGATGGGTCTTGAACTGCTGCAGCGCATCGTGGACGCTGAAGGTGGCGTCGGTGTAGTCGAGGCCGACGATCAGGCCGAAGCAGATCTTGTCCTCGCCCATCGGGTAGATGAAGCTGCCGCCCGCCTCCTTGTAGCGCGGGCTCCAGCGCAGTGGCCAGCCGAGCGTGTGAATCACCCGGTCGAGCGGCTTCGGCACCTCCCAGACCTCCTTCACCCCCAGCTCCCAAGCCTGCGGGTCTGAGCCCTCGCGCATGTCGAAGTAGTCGTAGGCGGAGTAGGTGAGGTGGCCGATCGTGCCCTCGGCCAGCACCGTCGCCTTGGCGACGACGTCGGAGCCGGGCTCGAAGTTGCCCAGCTCTTCGCCCTCCTTGCCGCGACCGCGGTCGCCCGAGCGCACGCCCTTGACGATCCGGTCCTCGACCAACAGCTTGGTCGCCGCGGTCTCGGAGAGGATGTAGACACCCGCCTCTTCGGCTTTATCGGCGAGGAAGCGGCCCAGCTTCGAGATCGAGAGGGTGACGGCGCCCTTTTTATGGAAGTTGGGCGGAGGCGGAATCCGGATCGCCGCCTTGGAGGTCATGAAGTACATCGACTCCTTGGTCACTTCCTGGTAGACCGATGGCCACTCCGCCGGCGGCAGGTCGGGGAACAGCTCTTCCATCCCGGAGGTGATCACGTTCGCCCCGGAGAGCAGGTGAGCGCCGGCGACTTTGCCCTTCTCGATCACCGCGACCGGGACTTCGCCCAGCTTCTCGGTCAGCTCCGGCTCGTCCTCCAGCAGCTGCATCAATTTGTTCGCGCAGGCGAGGCCCGCGGGCCCGCCGCCGACGATCGCGATGCCGACCTCGATCCGGTCGTCGACGGGATCGGTGGGCGGGCCGATCACATCGGCCGAATCGAACGGCGGCGGGAACTCAATCGGTGCAACTGCCGGCATCTCTTCGCTCCTTTGCAGCGGCTGAGCTGGTGGCTCAGCCGCCCCTCTTCGCCTTGATCGCCTCGGTCAGCTTGGGGACGATCTTGTGCAGGTCGCCGACCACGCCGAGGTCCGAGAACTCGAAGATCGGCGCGTTCTGGTCCTTGTTGATCGCGAGGATGTTCTCCGAGTTCTGCATCCCCACCTTGTGCTGGATCGCGCCGGAGATCCCGGCGGCCAGATACAGCTTCGGCGCGACCGTCTTGCCGGTCTGTCCGATCTGGGCCGCGTAGGGGTACCAACCTGCGTCGACCACGGCACGGGTCGCCGCGACGGCGCCGCCCATCGACTCGGCCAGCTGCTCGCATAGCTCGAAGCCCTCTTTGGCGCCGAGACCGCGACCGCCGCCGACGAGGATGTCGGCGTCCTCGATGTTGACGTCGGCGCCGCGCTGCTCGCCGCGCTGGACCAGCTTCGCCTTGGTCGACCAGGGCGAGAGCTCGACCTCGACGTCGACCACCGCGGCAGAGCCACCGCTCTCCTTGGCGTCGAAGGCGTTGAGGCGGCCGATGATGATCCCGGGCTCGGAGACGTAGCCGACGTCGGCGATCTCGGAGTCCTGCAGGATCGGTCGCTCGGCGACCAGCTTGCCGCCGTCGACTTTGACCGCGGTGACCTCCATCGTCACCCCGGCGCCGAGGCGCGCGGTGAGGCCGGCGCCGATCTCGAAGCCGAGCAGGCCGCCGCCGAACAGCGCGTAGGAGATCCCGTTGTCCTGGATCACCTTCGCCATCGCGTCGACGATCGGCTGCGCGAGCCCCTCTGGGGCCTCCTTGCAGCGGTAGACCTTCGTCACGCCGTACTTGCCAAGGCCCGCGGCGGCGTCGTCGGAGACGTCGCCCACGACCACGGCCGCGGCCTCGGTCCC
>DASVWY010000061.1:0-4968 GCA_036392975.1 Solirubrobacterales bacterium
GGCGCCGCCGATCGGATGTTCGCGGGCTTCGGCCGGGCCTTCGGCGAGCGGCGTTCCGTCCTTCGCCAGGATCGGCGCCCGCGGTGCCAGCTCGACCCGGCTCTCCAGGTGCTCGCCGCGGCGCAGGCCCGGGAAGACGAGGCTTTGGTGCCAAGCGACGCCGCCGTCGGCGACGGGCAGTTCGAGCCCGGCCTCCACCTGACCGAAGGCGACGGTGCTCGCCTCCACCTGGACCGCGACGATCGTGGCGCCGTCGCGCTCGATCGGGTCGTCGGGCCCGTCGGCGGGCAGCGCTCGCAGCGTCGCCACCTCCGCCGCCTCGCGGTAGGCGGCGACGAAGTCAGGGGCGGCGACCGAGCGTCGCGACTCGGCGTTCAGCTCGCGGTACATCGCCTCGAAATCCTTGCGCTCCCAGGCTTCGATAAAGCGCTCGGCCACCTCCTTCTCCGGGGAGCTGGGGCTGCCCGTGGCTGCGCCCCAGGCGAAGGCGAGGACGGCGACCAAGGTCAGCGGGAGCGTGCGGGTGAGCAGACGGCGGCGTCGCTCCACCTCGGGGGACAAGGGTTTCACTGGGCGGAAGTTTGGGGGAGAGGTCGGCTGCTACTTCCCGCTCAACTTTTTTCCGAAGACAGGATGCGGCTGTCCGCGAGCGGGGAAGCGGAAAAAGTACAAGCCGCGGGAAGCAGCAGCCGACCTCTCCCTCGTCAACCGGTACAGGAACCCGTGTCGACCGGCGTGGAGGCTTCGCGAAGAGCTTGTTGCACGATCTCGTTGGGAATCGCGAAGCCGCCGCTTGGTCCTGAGGTGGTGGCGGCGAAGATGGTGGCCAGGACTCGGCCGCCTTGGTCGACCATCGGGCCGCCGGAGTTGCCGCTGCGGACGCTGCCGCGCAGGAAGACGATGCTGCGTTCGTACGGTCCGCGGCCGTAGGAGTCCTCGCTGAGGACGGTGCGGGTCTCGCCGAGCCGAGCCGGCGTCAGCGCGTAGGGTCCGTTTTCGGGATAGCCGAGTACGGCACCCGGTTGGCCGCCGCGAGGCTCGGCGGCGATCGGCAGGGCGGGGAGGGGGGTGCCGACGCGAAGCACGGCGAGGTCGTTGCCGGGGTCATAGTGGACCGCGAAGGCGTCGAGCTCGGCCCCTTCGCCGGTGGTAACGGTCGTGTCGTCCTGCCCGGCGACGACGTGGGCGTTGGTGACGACCAGGTTCTCCGCCGCAACCCAGCCCGACCCCTCGACGCCGAGGCCGCAGGCGGTGCCGAGCACCCGCACGACCGAGGGGCCCGCGCCCAGCACCTCCGCGTCATCTGCGATTGCCGCATCGGGCGGCGCCACCGGCGCGGTCGGGCCGGCGATCGAGGGGGCTGGGTCGACGCGGTTGAGTGCCTTCAGCACCGGCCCCGAAGGCGGGAGCAGATCGTTGAGGTTGCGCAGGATCGTCGAGCGCTGCACGTCGCCGCGCAGCTGCCCGGTACCCGGCACGTGCAGGGCGACCGCGCCGAAGACCCAAGCCAGCCCGAGGGCGACGGCGGCGACCAGCGCGGCGCCGGCCGCGCCGTCGGCCAGACTCAGCGCCCGTCCGCGGATCAGCCGCGCCCGCATTCCCAGCGCCAGGCCCTCGAGGGTGACGGCGACCAGAGCACCGACCAGCAGCGCGCCGAGCGCCGCGAACAGCGGTGCGTATGGGGACTTCGAGCCTTCGGCGAGAAGCAGCGGCCCGATCCGGCTGCCCGCGAACGCTCCGCCGGCGAAGCCGACCAGCGTCAGCGCGCCCACGATCAGCCCCTGCCGGTACCCCCAAAGAGCCAGCGCCAGGGTGAAGGCGACGATCGCCCAGTCGAGAACGGTCACGGGGGAATCCAAGCAGGCCCGACACTTACGTTCAGTAAGCTGCCGTCAGGGTGGAAGCGACGTCGAGCAAAGAGGAGCAGGTCGCCGTCTGCCCTCACTTCCACGCCGCAATCGAGTTGATCGGCAAGCGCTGGACCGGGGCGATCGTCTGCGCGCTGACGGAGGGTCCGTTGCGCTTTGGCGAGCTGGTCAAGAGGGTGCCGGGTGTCTCCGATCGCCTCCTCTCCCAGCGCCTGCGCGAGCTGGAGAACGAGGGACTGGTCCAACGGGAGGTCGAAGCGGGCTCGCCGGTGCGGGTGATCTACTCGCTGACGGAGCGGGGGGCGGGGCTGCGGCCCGCGATCGCCGAGCTGCAGGCGTGGGCCCAGCGCTGGCACGAGGCCGGATAGCCTCGACAGTCGTGGGGTCGGAGCAGATATCGATCGCCGCCACCGATGGCGACGCCGGCCCCAAGCTTCCCGGGCCGTTCGGGGTCGGTCGCTACGCCAAGACCCTTCGCGACGAGCTGCGCAAGCGGGCGCGGGTGCGCCTGATCGGCGAGGTGACCGGGCTGCGCCATACGCCCAAGCAGACCTACTTCGAGCTGCGCGACGCCGAGGGCGCCGTGCCGTGCACGATCTGGGCTGACGAGCTTGAGCGGCTCGAGCTCCCCGAGGGGGCGCTGCGCGACGGCGCCGAGTTCGTCGCCGCCGGCGGACCCGATTACTTCATCGGCAGCGCGGTCTCCTCTCCCGGCTTCTCCTTCCGGGTCACCCATCTGCGCCTGGCGGGTGAGGGTGACCTGCTCGCGCGGTTGGATGCCCTGCGCAAGCAGCTTCGCGCCGAGGGGCTGTTCGAGCTGCAGAAACAGCTGACCAGGCCGCGCCTGCCGAAGACGCTCGGCGTCGTCACCGCCGAGAGCGGCGCCGCCCGGCGCGATCTCCTCGCCGGTCTGCGTCGGCGCGGCTGGGCGGGCACCGTCATCTGGGCCTTCGCTCCGGTGCAGGACCGGCGCGCGGCGCCCAGCATCACCGCCTCGATCCAGGAGCTGGCGGCGCGGCCTGAGGTTGAGGCGATCGTCATCACCCGCGGCGGTGGCAGCCTCGCCGATCTCTGGGCCTTCTGCGACGAGACGCTTTGTCGAACGGTGGCGATGCTGCGGGTGCCGGTGATCAGCGCGATCGGGCACGAGCGGGACTCGACCCTGATCGACGATGTTGCCGCCATCGCCTGCTCGACTCCGACCCATGCCGCCGAGGCAGCGGTGCCGCTGGACTGCGTCGGAGCGCGACGCGGATTGGAGCGCTGCGCCGCCTCCCTGCTGCGAGCCGGCGAGGGCGCCGTCGGCGCCCGCACCCGTCACCTTGCCGCGCTGGCGCGCGGCCCTGCTCGGGCACTGAAGCGGGAGCGCGTCGCCCTCAACCAGAAGACGCGGGAGATCCGCGCCTCGGCCGAGCGCGGACTCGGCGAACGCACCGCCTTCCAGCGCCGCATCGCTCTGGTCGTCCTCGACCGCGCCGTCCGCCGCGCCGCCGGAGCGGAAGCGAGGAGCAGGCGGGAGGCGCTGCGTCGGGCGGAGGTAGCGCTCCGCGCCCACGAACCCGAGCGGACTCTGGAGCGCGGCTACGCCCTGGCCGAAGACGCGGCCGGCGAACCGGTCACCAGCGCTGCCGACGCGATTGCCGCCGGCCGCGTCAGACTCCGCTTTGCCGACGGCGGCGTCGGCGCCAACATCGAGGCGAATGGGGGAGAGGGATGAGCGAGCGCCCCGAGTCGTACGAGAGCGCGGTAGAGCGACTGGAGCAGATCATCGACCGGCTCGACTCCGGCCAGGCCGGACTGCGGGAGACGTTGGACCTCTGCCGCGAGGGCCGCGAGCTTGTCACCTACTGCGCCAGCGAGCTGGACGCGGTCGGCGAGGGCCTGCAGGAGCTCCGCCTCGACGAGCTGGCGGCGAAACTGGAGCAGCCGACCCCCTCGGGTCAATCCCGAGGAGAATGAGCCCGACGGGCGGGGGAGGAGGGACGAGAACATGGACAGCATTCCGAGCCCACCCGAAGTCGTAACCGCCGACGAGTGGCAGGCGGCGCTCGAGGCGCTGCGAGCCAAGGAGAAGGAGCGGCTGCGGGCCGCCGACGCCCTCGCCGCCGAGCGGCAGCGGTTGCCTGCTGGATCTCTTCGCGGGGCGAACGCAGCTGATCGTCTACCACTTCATGTTCGGTCCCAACGAGGATGCCGGCTGCGACGGCTGCTCGATGTTCGTCGACAACCTCGGCCACCTGGCGCACCTGCGGGTCCGCGACACCTCGTTCGCCCTCGTCTCCCGGGCACCGCTGCCAAAGCTGCAGGCGTTTAGGAGGCGGATGGGCTGGGACGCGCCCTGGTACTCCTCGTTCGAGAGTGACTTCAACGTCGACTTCGAAGTCGGGCCCGAGCAGCCGCAGCCCGACCGCCACCAGGACGGCGAGACCTTCGGCCTCAGCGTCTTCCTCCGCGACGGCAATCGCGTCTACCGCAGCTACTTCACCGACCGCCGCGGCGTCGAGCCCCTCTCCAGCAACTGGGCCCTGCTCGATCTGACCCCGTTCGGCCGACAGGAGGAATGGGAGGACTCCCCGCAGGGCCGCCCCCAGACCCCGCCCTACGGCTGGTGGCGCCTCCACGACGAGTACGACAACGGCGAAGGGAGCCAGCAATGACCACGCAGACCCAGCTCATCGCGGGCACCGACCTCATCGCGGTGGCGACGAAGGACTACGACGCCGCCGCCCGAGCAGAGCTCGAATCACGCGGCGTCGAGTTCAAAGCCGACACCCTCGATTCCGGCGTCTGCCACCAAGCCTTCTTCACCGACCCCGACGGCAACGCATTGCCGATCCACCACCGCTACGCGCCGCCAGAGGCTGCTCCGTCCTCAGCCCAGACGACCTAAAAGTCGTCTCCCGGAGCACCTCTAGCGGCAGGCCTGCGGCCGCGCCGATCGGCACGCGCGCGCATCGCTCACACGGCCAATGCAGGGAAAAACCGCCGAAAAGTAAAAAAACGTACCGATCACGCAGCTGATACTCCACTTTTCTTGTTTATAGCTTCAACTGCCGTTATGTCTTAGCCAGTCCTTATCGGACAGGCGCCGAATCGACCG
>DASVWY010000062.1:0-3452 GCA_036392975.1 Solirubrobacterales bacterium
CTCGCGGTGCGGCTGATCGTCGAGCGCCCTTCGCGCGGCGCCCGCCTGCCCAAGCACGAGGTGCTGGTGATCGGCGCCGGCTCCGGCGGCCAGATGGTGGTCCGTGAGCTGCAGCTCAACCCCAACCTCGGCGCCACCGCGATCGGCTTCGTCGACGACGACCCGCGCAAGCGGGGGATGCGGATGCTGGGCCTGAAGGTGCTCGGCTCGACCAAGCAGATCGACGCGATCCTCGACGAGACCGGCCCCGACGAGGTCGTGATCGCGATCCCCTCGGCGCCCGGCACCCTCCGTGGCCGGGTGGTCGCCGCCTGCCGCACGCGCGAGATCCGCGTCCGGACCCTGCCGACGGTCTTCGAGCTGCTGCGCGGCGGCGTCCAGCTCAACCGCCAGCTGCGCGACGTGCAGGTCGAGGACGTGCTCGGGCGCGACCCGATCGTGGTCGAGCTCGACCGGGTCGGCGCCTACCTGCGCGATCGCATCGTCCTCGTCACCGGCGCCGGCGGCTCGATCGGCTCCGAGCTCTGCCGCCAGATCGCCCGTGTCGGCCCGCGGCTGCTGGTGATGCTCGACCACGCCGAGGACAACCTGTTCGAGATCGAGCGGGAGATGGTCGAGGAGCGCCACTTCAGCAGCGTCGAGTCGGTCCTCGCCGACTGCAAGGAGCCGCACCGGATGCTGGAGACGATGCAGCGCTTCAAGCCAAGCGTCGTCTTCCACGCCGCCGCCTACAAGCACGTGCCGCTGATGGAGGCCAACCCGCTGGAGGCCGTCCGCAACAACGCGATCGCGACCCGGATCACCGCCGACACCGCGGCCGCCTCCGGGGTCGAGCGCTTCGTATTGATCTCCACCGACAAGGCGGTCAACCCGAAGACGGTGATGGGCGCCTCCAAGGCGATGGCCGAGTGGATCGTCGAGACCGCCGGCGACAAGCACCCCGGCACCCGCTTCGCCAGCGTCCGCTTCGGCAACGTCCTCGCCTCCTCCGGCAGCGTCGTGCCGATCTTTCGCAGTCAGATCGAGCGCGGCGGCCCGGTCACGGTCACCCATCCGGAGATGAGACGCTACTTCATGACGATCCCGGAGGCGGTGCAGCTGGTGATCCGGGCCGGCGACATCGGCGCCGGCAAGGGCGAGGTCTTCGTCCTCGACATGGGCGAGCCGGTGAAGATCGTCGACCTGGCCGAGAACATGATCCGGCTGGCGGGGTACGAGCCCGGGGCGGAGATCGCGATCGAGTTCACGGCGCCGCGGCCGGGGGAGAAGCTGCACGAGGAGCTGGTCGGGTCCGGCGAGAGCCTGCAGCCGACGGCGGCGAAGCGGATCCACCGGGCGCTGCGCGAGGCGCCGCTGGAGCCTGAGTGGGTGGAGTCGACGCTGAACTCGCTCGAGCACCTGGTGATGGCCGGCGACGAGGCGAACCTGGCGCAGCGGGTGGTGGCGATGATCGCCTCCCCCGGCGGGGAAACGGCGGCGGTGGGCTGAGAGGCCGCGCGCGAACCCCCACGCACGCCTGGCGGCACCGGACACTTCGCGGGGCGGCGTCCTCGGTCGGCCGAATAGCGCTGCTATTCGGCCTCCCTGCGTCCTACCCCCGCTCGGTCCGGCACTCGCCAGTCGCACGCGCGAGTTCGCGCGCGGCCTCTAACGGATAGCCTCTCGCAGCCAATCCCTTGGAGCTGATCAAGGAAATCGGGGCCTTCGCCGGCTTGGTCGCGTTCCTGGGCCTTGCCCTGCTCGCGCTGCTGTCCTTCACGCATGGGCGCGACATCCGCCGCCTGCGCGAGTGGGCCGGCTCGGCCCCGGAGCGGGACTCGGAGCGCAAGGAGACGACCTCCGCCGCCGCCTCAGAACGTGCCGAGGAGATGCGCAGGCTGGAGGAGGCACGCGAAGCCGAGCAGCGCGCCGCCGACCTGCGCGAGCATCGACGCCAGCGACGCGAGGCGGGCCTGCCCGAATTGACCCGGACCGAACGCCTGCGCGAGCGCTTCGGCGGCGGCGTCGCGCTTGGGGGAGGACGGCTGGGCAGAGGCCAACTCGGCGAACCGCGCTACCTGGCCGCGCTCTTCGCCGTCTTCCTCGTCGTCGGCGCCGGTGTCGCCTACGCGGCGTTGGAGGGCTTCGGCGGCGACGACGGAGGCGGCGACAAGGGCGGTAAGAAGGCCGCGGCCGCGGTGAAGCCGAACGAGATCGAGGTCACGGTGCTGAACGGGACGGCGGTGCCGGGGCTGGCCGCCACCTATGGCGACATGGTCGAGCGCGAGGGCTTCCAGCTCGGCGCCGTCACCAACAGCAGCTCCAGCTTCGTCGACAGCGTCGTCATGTTCGCGCCGGGCAGCGGCCGCGAGGCCCACAAGGTCGCCCGCTCCCTGGGGATCTCGCAGGTCCGCTCGATGACCTCCGACATCGCCGCGGTCTCGGCCGGGGCCCCCGTCTCGGTCGTGGTCGGCGAGGACAACGCCTCCACGGCCGGCTGAGAGACTGCGGCGCCATGAAGCGCGCCCCCAGCGCAGCAGCCATTGTCTTCGCGCTGCTCGTCCTCGCCACCGTCGCCGCCTTCGCCTGGTCGCAGCGGCTGAAGCGCGACCCGCTGGTGCTCGACCGGGTCACCTTCGGCACTCCGAAAAGCCGCGCCTTCACCCCCAACCGGGACTGCCGCCTCGACCGCATCCGCATCCGCTTCCGGGTCACCCGCTCCGACCGCGCCCACGTGCAGATCGTCAAGCCGGGCGGCAAATTGGTCGTCACCCTCGCCCGCGACACCTACCTGAAGCGCTACCGCTTCTTCACCTTCTACTGGGACGGCCGCGTCCGCAATGACGGCAAGGCGCCGCCGGGCCGCTACAAGCTCCGCGTCAAGCTGCTCGACCAGGACCGCACCCTGGTCTCGGGGGGAGTCATGCGGCTGCACGAGGCGCCGCGCCGCCCGACGCCGGCTTGCGAGCGGCCGGAGGCGTCGAAATGAGGCCGTGGGGCGACTTTCCGACTGTATGCATCGGTAGGTCGCCCCACCTCTCTTGGAGGGGGGCGCGTTGAGCGAGGTTCTAGCCGCCGCCGGTGTCCTCATCGCAGCCGCCGCGGCCGCCGCGGCGATCCTGCTGACGCCCGGTCGCGCCCGGGCCGGCGCAATGCTCCTCGCGCTGGCGCTCTTCCCGACGCTGATCCTCGGCGACCAGTGGCACTCGCCGCAGGTGGTCGACCTCCGCGAGGAGCCGCTCGGGTTCGCCGGCCTTACCGCAGCCGCCCTTGCCATCAGCGCAGCGCTCGCCGTCGTCTTCCGCCGCTGGCCGATCGTCCTGCCGCTGGCGATCGTGTTCGCGCTGCCATTTCGCGTGCCGCTTGAGGCGGGTGGCGACACGGCTAATCTGCTCGTTCCCTTGTACGTGGTGATCGCAGGTGGTGTGCTGTCGAGCACGCTGCGCGAATGGCAGGAGGGCGGGGGGGTCGAT
>DASVWY010000063.1:0-3925 GCA_036392975.1 Solirubrobacterales bacterium
CCGCGTGTCGAACACCATCCGTCGCTCGCCGTCTCCCGCCATCAGTCGGTCACCGCTCCTGCGTCGAGGGTTTGCCCAGGCCAGCCGCGGCCCGCGGGCGGCCGAAGGCCCGCGCAAGCAAGATACTCAACTCGTACAGAACGAGCAGGGGAACCATCTCGATCAGCATCGAGATGGGGTCGACGCCGGGGAGCGCGGCGGCGAGCACGGCGATCCCGAGGTAGGCGTAGCGGCGGTTCGCCCGCAGCTGCTCGACGCTGACGATGCCGAGTCGGGTCAGCGCGATCAGCGCCAGCGGCAGCTGGAAGATCAAGCCGCCGGCGAGCATCGTCGTCGAGAAGAACGAGTAGTAGTCGCGGGCGCGCACCTGGATGTTGAACTCGCTCTCGTTGAAGCCGAGCAGGAAGTCGACCGCCGGCGGCATCACGACGAAGTAGGCGAAGGCGACGCCGGCCGCGAACAGGAGCGGGGCGAGCAGCAGGATCGGCAGCACGAGCCGCCGCTCGGCATCGCTGAAGGCCGGCAGCACATAGGCGTAGAGCTGGTAGAGGAGGACCGGCAGCGAGAGGATCAGCGCCCCGTAGACGGCGACGGTGAGGGTCGTCGTGAAGGGCTCGGTGACGCCGAAGGTGATCAGCTGGTCGTGATCGTCGGGCAACGGCTTGGAGGCGATGTCGAGCAGCAGGTGGCTCTGCCAGAAGCAGAGCGCGAGGGCGACGCCGAAAACGGCCGCGCAAACGACTATCCGGTTGCGCAGCTCGTCGAGGTGCTCGACCAGGGTGAGGCGGTCCTCGTGGGAGACCGGCCGGACGCGGGACATCGAGCCGGGCCTCAGGGACGCTTGGGCGCGACGGGCTCGGCCTTGCCGCGCTCGATCTCAGGCGGCGCGGCGGTGCGGTCGTCGTCCTCGTCGTCGTTGCCGCCAAGCGAACCGCGGAACTCGCGGATGCCCTTCCCCAGCGACCGCCCCAGCTCGGGCAGGCGCTTCGGCCCGAAGACGATCAGGGCGATGATCAGGACGACGACTATCTCGAGGGGACCGATATTCCCAAGCACACGCCCCATGGTAGCGGTCCCGAATTGCGGCGGAGCTGGCTACCCGGTATTGGGACTTTCGGGCTCCGATGCGGAAAACTGCGGATTCACAAGCGTCTTCGCGTGTTCGATGGTTAAGACATGCGCAACGCCAGTCGCCCAGAGACGAGCAAGGCCAGCGGGCTCCACGTCTGCCCGAAGTGCGGCTCGAAGCTGGTCCAGCCGACCTGCTGGGAGCAGACCTCCCCGCGCGGTCATTGGCGGCTCTGGCGACGGTGCCCGGAGTGCGAGTGGTGCGGCGACAGCGTTCACGGCGAGCGCGAGATCGACGCCTACGACGAAGAGCTCGACAACGGCACCGTGTCTCTGGCCGACATGCTCCAGGAGCTCGAGCGCGAAAGCATGCAGCGCGTGGTCGAGGTCTTCGCCACCGCGCTCGAAGCCGACCTGATCACGGCCGACGACTTCCGCTAAAACGCTTGATGCCTTTTACAGGCCATAGGGCGTAAAAGGCATCGACGAGCGGGAGGGAACGGCTAGCCGTAGCGCTGGACGACGCCGTCGGCGACGAGGTCGAGCAGCTTGCGCCGCTCGGGCTCGAGCCCGGCCGTGGCGAGGCCGCGCTTGGCGGCGGCGACCATCTCCAGGGCACGGGCGCGCACGCGCTCCAGTGCGCCGCTGGCGGCGATGCGGTCGCAGAGCGCCTCCGCCGCCGCGGCGTCGAGGCCGCGGAGGTCGGTCGATGCGATCTCGGGATCCTCGTCCGCGGCGAGGATCAGCGGCAGGGTCACGGTGCCGTCGAGCAGGTCGGTCCCCCTCGCCTTGCCGGTTCGCTCCGGCGGCCCGGAGACGTCGAGGACGTCGTCGAGCAGCTGGAAGGCGAGGCCGATCTCGGCGCCGAACCGTCCCAGCGGCTCCTCGTCGGTGCCGAGCAGGCAGGCGCATTCGAACAGGGTGCCGGTCTTGAGCCGGCAGCGCTCCAGGTAGCGAGCTTCGCTGAGCCCGACCTCATAGGCATCCTGCTGCTGCGCCAGCTCGCCGCGAGCGAGCGCCACCGAAGCGGCCGCGAGCAGCTCGATCGCGCGCCGGTCGCCGTGGCCGGCCAAGAGCGCGAAGGCGCGCGAGAAGAGCAAGTCGCCGGTCGCGGTGGCACGGTCGCGGCCGGACTCGGCGGCGACGGTCGGCCTGCCCCGTCGCAGCGGCGCCGCGTCGAGCACGTCGTCGTGGACGAGGGTCGCCATGTGGATCAGCTCTATCGCCGCCGCGGCGCGCACGACCGGCTCCCCACCCTCCTCACCGCCGCAGATCAAAACCAGCAGCGGCCGCAGCCGCTTGCCGCCCGCCTCCAGGGTCATGCCGGCGTCGGCGGCGAGCAGCTCGCCGAAGCCGGTGGCCTGCTCGCGCAGCGTCTCCTCGACCTTGCCCAGCCCCGCCGGCAGCCAGCGGCTGGAAGCGTCGAGCACCGCCGTGACCGGCGGCGGCACTGCCGAGTGTCGGGTCACCCGTCGGGCTCTTTGACGCCGCTGTGGATCGCGATGATGCCGCCCGCCAGGACCGTCCAGCGGACGCGTCGCAAACCCGCCGCGTCCATCTTGGCCGCGAGGCCCGGCGGCGAGGGAAAGCTGCGCACCGACTCGGGCAGGTAGCTGTACGCCTCCGGGTCGGAGGTGAGGCGACCGAGCAGGGGCACGATCCGGTCGAACCAGAGCGAGTAGAAGGTCGAGAGCGGCGGCCGCGTCGGCTGGGTTATCTCGAGGACGACCAGACGGCCGCCGGGGCGCAGGACGCGCACCATCTCCCGCAGGCCGCGGTCGAGGTCGGAGAGGTTGCGGACGCCGAAGCCAACGGTCGCCGCGTCGAAGCGCTCGTCGTCGTAGGGCAGATTGAGGGCGTCCGCCCACTCGAAACGCACGCCGGGCACCGCTCGGGCCGAAGCCTTCTCGCGGGCCAGGTCGAGCATCGGCTCCGAGAAGTCGCAGCCAACGACGTGGCCGCCGGGCGAGATGCGCCCCGCCAGCTCCAGCGCCAGGTCACCGGTGCCGCAGCAGACGTCGAGGGCGGTGTCGCCGGGCCCGAGCTCGGTGCGGTCGGCGGCGCGCTGGCGCCAGCGGTGGTGCAGACCGGCGGTCATCAGCGAGTTGAGCAGGTCGTAGCGACCGGCGATCCGGTCGAACATTCGGTTCACCTGCCCCGCGAACTGGGCCGAGTCGCGCGAAGGTCTGGTGGTCCCCGTCATGGGGAGGCCTCAGTCAAGCGAGGCGAGGAAATCGGCGAGCTGGTTGAGTTTCTTCGGCGGCAGGTCGCGGAAGGAGGGCATTTCGCTGGGGCCGATTTCGACCGAGCGGACGATCGCGGCGCGCGGCAGTTGGCTGCCGATGTGGGTCAGGTCCGGGCCGAGCGCGCCGTTGCCGTTCTCGCCGATCTTGTGGCAGGCGAGGCAGCCGGAGCCGGCGACTATCTCCTTGCCGGCCTCGTAGCGGGGGGCGACCTCCATCTCGATCTCGGTCGGCGAGCCGGCGGTGGCGCCGAGGAAGGTCAGGTAAGCCATCGAGACGATCGTGAGGATGCCCGCCGTGGTCGCGATCGGTCGCCGGGTGGGATTTCGCTCCGGGCCACGGTCGTAAAACGGCAGCAGCAGGAGCAGCACCATGCAGATCGTCGGGATGCCGATCGTCGCGATCGGGACCAGCTCCGGGGGTTTGATCACGCGCAGGAGCTCGAAGAGGAAGAAGAAGTACCACTCGGGACGGGGGACGTAGCTGGTCGAGGTCGGGTCGGCCTTCGGCCCCTGCTCGGCGCCGAGCACGATCGACATCGCGATGATCACGCCGACCACGATCAGCGCCATCGTCGAGTCCTTCAGCACCGCGTAGGGGAAGAAGGGCTTGCC
>DASVWY010000064.1:0-14758 GCA_036392975.1 Solirubrobacterales bacterium
GCCGGTTCCATGCGAACGGGTGACCGTCTCTGAGCGCATCGCCTGTCCATAGAATGGCAAAACGATGTCCGGCCATTCGAAGTGGTCCTCGATCAAGCACAAGAAGGGCGCCGCCGACGCCAAACGCGGCAAGCTCTTCACCAAGCTGGCGCGGGCGATCACCGTTGCCGCCCGCGACGGCGGCGCCGACCCCGACGGCAACCCCGCCCTGGCGACCGCAATCCAGAAGGCGCGCGACGCCTCGATGCCGAAGGACAACATCCAGCGGGCGATCGACCGTGGCGCCGGTGTCGGCGTCGACGCGGCCTCGATCGAGCGGGTCGTCTTCGAGGGCTACGGGCCGGGGGGCGCGGCGATCCTGGTCGACGCGCTGACCGACAATCGCAACCGCGCCAGCGCCGAGATTCGCCACGCCTTCAGCAAGCACAACGGCAGCCTCGGCGAGCCCGGCTCGGTCGCCTGGATCTTCGAGAAGCGCGGCGTCGTCGCCGTCGACGCGGAGCGCTACGCCGAGGACGACCTGATCGTCGCGATCGACGCCGGCGCCGAAGACGTACGTGACGAGGACGAGGCGCTGCGCGTCCTTTGCGAGCCGGCGGACCTGAGCGCCGTCCGCGAGGCGCTGGAGGCGGCCGGCGTCGAGATCCAGTCCGCCGAGGTGGCGATCGAGCCGAAGAGCACGGTCGAGGTGAAGGGGAACGACGCCAAGTCGCTGCTGAACCTGATCGAGGCGCTGGAAGAGCAGGACGACGTCAACGAGGTCCACGCCAACTTCGACATCCCCGGCGAGGTCCTGGAGAAACTCGCGGCGGCATAGCCGCGTCCCGGTGGGAGGCATCCGAGGGCCGGTCCAGAATCAATCCCCATGCAAGTCGTGATGGGGATCGACCCCGGGGCAGCCAACCTCGGCTTCGGCATCGTCCGGGTCGAGGGCAACCACATGGTCGCGCTCGACGGCGGCGTCGTCGAAACGACCGCCGAGTTGCCGATGGAGCGCCGGCTGGAGCGGATCCACCGCTCGCTGGTGGAGCTGATCGCCTGGCACGAGCCGCAGGCGATGGCGGTCGAGGACGTCTATTTCGGCAAGAACGTGGAGACGGCGATGACCGTCGGCCGAGCGAGCGGGGTGGCGATGCTGGCCGCCGCCCAGGGCGGGATCCCCTGCTTCGCCTACACGCCGCAAGCGATCAAGATGGCGGTTTGCGGTTCCGGCGGCGCCGGCAAGAAGCAGGTCCAGCGGATGGTCGGGACCCTGCTCGGACTGCCCGAGCCACCGACCCCCGACCACGCCGCCGACGCGCTCGCGGTGGCGATCTGTCACGGCGGCGGCGCCGGTCGCCGCGCGGCGGTCGCCGAAGCCGAAGCCGCCGCGCCGCTGCGGGAGCGGGTGGCGGGATGATCGCCGCTGTGCGCGGCGAGGTGATGGTGCGCCGACCCGATCACGTCGTGATCGACGCCGGTGGCGTCGGCTACCGCCTCACCGTCTCGGCCGAAACGCTGAAGGCGGTGCCGGCAACCGGGCGAGAGGCGTTCCTGCACACGGAGCTGGTCTCGCGCGAGGACTCGCTGGCCCTCTTCGGGTTCGCCTCCGAGGAGGAGCGCGATCTGTTCGGCCAGTTGGTCTCGGTCAGCGGGGTCGGTCCCAAAGTCGCGATCGCGGTGCTCTCGGGCGGTCCGGCGCGCGAGCTGCTGCGGGCGATCGCCGCCGGGGACGCCAAACGCTTCCAGACGGCGCCGGGGATCGGCAAGAGGACCGCCGAGCGGATCATCGTCGAGCTGCGTGAGAAGGTGACTGGGGCGTTGGAGGAAGAGATTGCGGCAGCGGTCGTCGGTGGCGGCGACGCGCGGGCGCTTGCCCGCGACGGACTCGTCAACCTCGGCTACGCGCCACTGGAGGCCGAGCAGCTGCTGGACGGGATCGAGAGCGGTGACGCCGAGGAGCTGATCGCGACGGCGCTGCGCAAGGCCGGGGCGGGCCGGGCGGCGTGAGCGAGAAGCGGATACGGACTCCCGGGATCGACGAGGAGCCGGTGCCGGTCGACGCCGAGGTGCGGGTGCACGACGCTCGCGCCGACGTGCCCGACGAGGAGCTGGACCGCTCGCTGCGGCCGCCGCGGCTGAGCGACTTCATCAACCAGGAACAGGTCACCGAGCAGCTCTCGATCTTCATCGAGGCCGCGCAGCAGCGTGGCGAGCCACTCGATCACGTCTTGCTCGCCGGGCCGCCGGGTCTCGGCAAGACCTCGCTCGCGCATATCGTCGCCGCCGAGCTGGGCGTGCCGCTGGTCCAAACCGCCGGCCCGGCGCTGGAGCGCAAGGCCGACGTCGCCTCCTTCCTCACCGCCCTGGAGCCAGGCAGCGTCTTCTTCATCGACGAGATCCACCGCCTCGGCCGGGCGGTCGAGGAGACCCTCTACCCGGCGATGGAGGATGGCGAGCTGCCGGTCGTGCTCGGCCAGGGGGCGGGCGCGCGCACGGTCACCCTGCCGTTGCCGCCCTTCACCCTGGTCGGCGCCACGACCAGGGCCGGCCTCTTGACGACCCCGTTGCGCGACCGCTTCGGCGTCTCCCACCGGCTCGAGCACTACAGCCCCGATCACCTGGCCCAGATCATCGAGCGCTCGGCGGGCATCCTCGGCGTCGAGATCGACGCCTTGGGGGCGCGGGCGATCGCCGAGCGCTCGCGCGGCACCCCGCGGGTCGCAAACCGGCTGCTGAAGCGGGTTCGCGACTTCGCCCAGGTCAAGGGCCGGGGTGCTGTCGACGCCGAGGTCGCCGCCGCCGGGCTGGAGATGCTCGAGGTCGACGCCGGCGGGCTCGACCGCAGCGACCGCAGCCTGCTGGAGACCGTCGCCGTCAAGTTCGGCGGTGGCCCGGTCGGCCTCTCGACGCTGGCGGTCGCGGTCGGCGAGGAGCAGGACACGATCGAGGACGTGCTCGAGCCCTATCTGCTGCAGGAGGGACTCCTCAAGCGCACCCCCCGTGGCCGCGTCCTCACGGCCCGGGCCTACGAGCACCTCGGGATCAAGGTTCCCGAGCAAGCGCGCAGTCTGTTTTGAGCGGACTCTCAGTAGCCTGTGGGGCATGCCGTTCTTCATCTGCCCCAACTGCGGCAACAGGGAGCTGAGCGCCGACCGAACGGCCGGCTTCAGCACGCGCCCGAAGGGCTGCTCGAAGTGCGGATTCGGCTTCGTCTTCGAGCTGCTCGACGACTATTACCCGGCTCCGAACGCCGCCTTCTTCGTCTGCGACCAGCAGGCACGGGTGATCGACGCCGGGCGCGGCAGCTTCGAGCTGACGGGGCTGACCGACGAGGACGTGATCGGCCGCCCCGTGCGTGAGGTGCTGGGCCTGCGCTGGCTGCAGGCGAGCGACAAGGCCGAGGCAGCGGGCTCCAACGGCGACTCCGATCCGATCGCCACATCGCTGGAGTGGGGGGTGCGCTCGCTCGGTAAGAAGGTCTCGGTCAACGCCGAGGGCGACCTTCCGGCCGAGGCGGTCGCCGACGTCTTTCCCGCCTACGACGACGACGGCGGGCTGCTGATCGTCCTGACGCCGGAGGGGTAGGGGATGGCACGGCGGCGCGGCAACCTCTTCGTGCTGTTGTTCGTCTTGGGCCTGATTCTCGTCTCCGGTTGGGTTGTCGCCAGCAAAGAGACGCGGCTCGGCCTCGACCTCAAGGGTGGGGTCGAACTGATCTACCAGGGCACCCCGACCGGCCAGGTGACGGAGGTGCGCGGGGAGGACATCGAGCGCTCGATCGACATCATCCGCGAGCGAATCGACAAGCTCGGCGTCTCCGAGCCCGAGGTCTCCCGCCTCGGCACGACCGAGATCTCGGTCAGCCTCCCCGACGTCACCAACGCCCAGCGCGCGATCGACCAGGTCGGCACCACCGCGCAGCTGTACTTCTACGACTGGGAACCGAACCTGATCGGCCGCTCGCAGGCGATCGGCGGCAACCCCGCCCGCGAACCGCCGCCGAAAGCGCTCGAAGAAGCGAACCAGGAATGGACCGCTGCGGGCCGCACCCCCAGCAAACGCGAAAACCAGCTGCTGATCTTTTCAGGCGCCTACGCGACCGCCTACGAGGCGGTGAAACTGGCCGCCGAACAGAAACCGGAGCCCGACTGCACCGACTGCTCGACCAACCAGCCGCGCTACTACCTCTTCTCGGGCGACAGCAGCCACAAATTGCTGGCCGGTCCGGAGGTAAACAAAAAGGACCTCTTCATAACGGCGACTGGCAAAAAACGGGCCGTCAAAGAGGACTGCAACGACAAAATCGAAGAATGCCCGGTCACGCTCGTGGTCCCGCCTGGCACGGTCGTCGTCTCCGAGCTGCCCTCCGACCAGGACGGCTCGGTGATCGAGGACGCCGAGCCCGGCTGGTACGCGTTGCGAGACCGGCCCGCCCTCTCCGGCACCGACATCACCGATCCGAAGCAGGAATTCGACGAACTCAAACAGCCGAACGTCACCTTCGAATTCACCGACGACGGCCGCGAGGCGTTCCACGAGGTAACGCGCAAAATCGCCCTGCGCGGACAGGCCCGTGCCTTCGGCCAGGTCTCGGGCCAACAAGCCGAAGAACTCTCGGGCCGCTTCGCCGTGGTCCTCGACAACGAAGTCAAAACGCGGCCGCTGATCAACTTCGCCGAGAACCCGGACGGGATCGACGGCCGCACCGG
This sequence comes from Solirubrobacterales bacterium, assembly GCA_036392975.1. Lineage (GTDB taxonomy): Bacteria > Actinomycetota > Thermoleophilia > Solirubrobacterales > 70-9 > VRUE01. Next base: position 4,692 of record DASVWY010000064.1, read on the forward strand.
CGCCCAGATCTCCGGTGGCTTCAACAGCATCACCGACGCTCAGGACCTGGCGACCATCCTCCAGATCGGCGCCCTGCCGATCAACCTGAAGCTGATCAGCCAGACCCAGGTCTCGGCGACCCTCGGCGAACAGGCGCTCGACCAGGGGCTGAAAGCGGGCCTGATCGGCCTGGCGCTGGTGATCCTCTTCCTGATCCTCTACTACCGGATGCTGGGGGTGGTGGCGACGCTGGGGCTGGCCGTCTACGCGGTCGTCTTCTTCGCCCTGATCAAGCTGATCCCGGTGACGATGACCCTGCCGGGGATCGCCGGGCTGATCCTGACGATCGGCGTCGCGGCGGACTCCAACATCGTCATTTTCGAGCGGATCAAGGAGGAGGTGCGCGCCGGGCGCAGCCTCTCCTCGTCGATCGCCGTCGGTTACCGCAAAGGGATCGCGACGATCATCGACGCCAACGTCATCACCCTCTTGACCGCCTTCATCCTCTTCGTGCTGGCGACCGCCGGCGTCAAGGGGTTCGCCTTCACCCTCGGGGTGGGCACGATCGTCTCGCTCCTGACCGCGGTCGTCTTCACCCAGGCATTGCTCGGTATCGGCGGGCGGCGCCTGCTCGGCTCGCCGCGGCTGATGGGGGCGGGGGAGGCGCGGGTCCGCTGGCACTTCAACTTCATCGGCGCCAGCCGCTGGTTCTTCTCGCTCTCCGGCGCCATCCTCGTCGTCGGCGCCCTCTCGCTGGCCGCCAACCAGCTCAACTTCGGGATCGACTTCGAGTCGGGGACGCGTCTCAACTTCGCTCCCGAGCGCAGCGCCTCGGTCGAGGACGTACGCACTGCCCTCGAGGATGAGGGGCTGGCCGACGCCGAGATCCAGGAGACGGAGAACGATCGCTTCGGCAGCGGCTTCCAGATCCAGACCGGGGAGCTGCAGCCGGGTGGGGTGAGCGCCGTAAAAGCGGCGATCGGCAGCGAGTTCGGGATCCAGCCCGGCAGCTTCGAAAACACCAGCGTCGGGCCAACCTTCGGCGAGCGAATCGCCCGCAGCGCCATGCTCGCGATCATCTTCTCGCTGCTGCTGATCTCCGCCTACGTCGCCTTCCGCTTCGAAGCGAAGTACGCGGTGCCGGTCCTGATCGCGGTCGCCCACGACATCCTGATCACCGCCGGCGTCTACTCGCTTGCCGACAAAGAAGTGACGAGCGGAACCGTGGCCGCCTTCCTGACGATCCTCGGCTACTCGCTGTACGACACGGTGATCGTCTTCGACCGCATCCGCGAGAACGTGCCGCGGATGCCGCGGGCCGCCTTCTCGCAGATCGTCAACCGGTCGATGAGCGAGGTCCTGACCCGGTCGCTGATCACCGGCCTCTCCTCGGTCTTCCTCGTCACCGTGCTGCTGATCTTCGGCGGTGCCACCCTGCAGGACTTCGCCTTCGCGATGATGGTCGGGATCTTCTCCGGTACCTACTCTTCGATCTTCATCGCCTCGCCGGTCCTCAACGCCTGGAAGGAACGCGAGCCTGGTTTCGTGCGCCGGCGCGAGCGGATCGCCAGCGCCGACGGCAGCGTTCCGGCCTTCGTCGACGAAACCGAGCTGGCGAGAATCGACGACGAGACCGTCGCCAAGGTGGAGGCGGAGGAGGACGAGGTCGCCGCTCAGCAGGACGCGAGGCCGATCCGCGGCGCCGTCGCAACGGCCGAGCCGTCGCTGGGCGGCGACGGCAGCGATCCAGCCACCAACGGCGAACCGCCCGCCACCGATCCGGCGGCGGCCGAACGGCGCGAGCGCAACAAACGCCGCCGCGAACGACGCCAGCAACGCCGCAAGCACGGGAGGAACAGGTAATGGCACTGGTCGTCTGGTTCACGATGGGGCTGGCCCTCTGGCACTTCACGATCTTCCTTCCGGACCGCTTCTGGCAGGGGATCATCGGCGCCCTGCTCGGCTCGACGATCGGCGCCGTCCTCTTCGGAGCCATCGTCCAAATCGCCATCGGCAAGGGCCTCGGCGACACCGACATGGCGACGGCCCTCCTGGCCGTCCCCGGCGTCGCGATCGGCCTCGCCGTCGTCTGGGCAATCGGCGCCCGCCAAGACGCACAACACGCCTAGGCGTTCGGGCGCTCGGCCCGCGCAAAGTCGCGTCGAGGCGAAGTAGCGTCACGACGAAGGCGCGTTGGGACCAAAGAATGCTCGCGCCCCAACCGCGCGCGCGCGGTTTCGCGCATGTTCGGTTTTGCAGGGCTTTCGTCTCCGACAGTGCCCTTTCCGTGCCGCTAAAACCATTAGTACTTGCTAATAATTTGACCAAAGCTAGGCTAAGGCTCTACTTCTCTAGCGGTCCCCCAAAGCGGGGAACGGAGCGTCCCAATCGACGCACCCGTATGCAACTAGGGAAGGAACATCAATCATGAGCACCAAATTCAAGGCTCTTAGCCTGGGCCTCCTAGCTCTCCTGGCGACGGCCGGCTTTGCCGTGGTCAATGCCTCGGCGACCGTCAGCGGTCATTTCGAACACGATGCGGCGACGAATCACGCGACAATTGTCGGACAAGAGACGGTGTCCCCTCACGATCTAGTATTCACCGACGAAGTGAGTGGCTCAGCCTTCACATGCGAACACGCGACATACCATGGGACGGCGCCCGCCAAAACAGTAACGTCGGTCACAGTTACGCCAACCTACAAAACATGCAAGACAGTGGGCGGTGCACATGGTGCTGTTACCGTTCATGTAAACGGCTGTGGCTTCACACTGGAGAGTCATGGCGCTAACACCCACGGTACAGTTCACGTCGAGTGCCCGGCTGGCAAAGCCATTGAAATCACACACCCCAACTGCACCATCACAGTTCCGGCTCAAACATTGAACGGGATGACGTATACACAGAAAACTGAAAACGGTAAACACACGCTGACAGTAGATGTCACAGTTAAACAAATTACAGGTCACTACCACGGCGGAATCTGCATTTTCCTCGGTACAGTGCGTAAATTCAGCATGACAGGAGCCCTTACAGTCGAAGCTCAGAACACAGCTGGCGAACGAGTAAACGTCACACATACATAGACGAGCAGAGCCCATGGGCAAGAGGGGCTGGGAGATATTCCCAGCCCCTCTTGCGGCCCTCTTTGAATATGATATCGTTAAGTGACCTAAAGCGTACCCTATATGCCCAAGAGCGTACCCATATGTTGGTACCAGGCTTAGACCCCGTCCCTCTGCATGCAGCAGAGGGTGGCGAGCGGCGACCAAGGGACGCGGAGTGGCGGGAGACAAGGGACACCGGAATGGCGGAAGATGAGAAGCAGGGTTAAGGGAGCGACGCTTGCATTGGCGGCGGCCGCAGCATCGTTGGCAATAGTCGCCACGGCCAGTGCGGAAGCCCCCGAATTCCTCCTGGACATGCCGGAAGGTCAAGTGGCACCCGGTGGCGGTGCAGCCGAACTCGACCACCCGAGGTCGGTGGCGGGAGACCCCGGGACCGGCCATGTCTACGTTACCGACCGGCGCAACGCCCGCATCTCCCAGTACACCGCCTGGGGCCTGTTCGTGAAGGCCTGGGGATGGAATGTGGCGTCGGAGGGAGCACCGGGGGACACGCCGGTCGATGAGCTCGAGACCTGCGGTCCGTCGCAACCGGAAGGATCGCCCCCACCGGGCCTCTGCCAGAAAGGCCTCTTCGGCGAGGGAAAAGGCCAGTTTGCCCTGCTCGCCGGCGGGATCGCAGTGGACGACGCCGGCAACGTCTGGGTGGGGGACCTCGAAAATCACCGCGTGCAGAAGTTCAGCCCGGCGGGCGAGTTCCTGCTGTTGTTTGGCGGCGACGTCAACAAGACGAAGGTCGAAGCCGGCGGCGCCAGCGAAGAAGAAGAGAACGTCTGCCCCTTCGACCCCGGCGATGTCTGCCAGGCTGGCACCCCCGGCCCGGGACCGAGCCACCTTGCCAATACCCTCGGCGACTACATCGCCTACAACCCGAACCTCAATGCGATCATGGTCGGCGACAAAGATCGGATCCAGGTTTTCGACCTCGACGGCAGCTACCGGGAACAGATCTCGTTCGAAGGCGAACTGGACGACTTCGCGGGAAAGACGGTCGACGGACTCGACATCGACCCGGACGGCAACCTCTACCTGATCTTCAGCGGGGACGAAGACGTCTTCAAGTCGAGTCCTACCGGCGTGCCCCTATCCCCCGGGGAGCCGGGCGACTCGGACTTCAAGGTGAAAGCGCCGAGCGCCGTGGGGGTGGACGAGGACGGGAGAGTGTATGCGGTCGAAGCAAGCCAGTACGTGCTGGGCTTCGATGCGGCCGGCACTCCGATCGAGGGGATGGAAGCCGCGGACGAGTTCGCGAAGGGTCAAAACGACATCAGGGGTGTGGCGATGAACCAGTGCGTCGGGAGCGAAGACCCGAACATCTACGTGCCCCACTATCTCGAATCCTTCGGCACCAACCGCAGCTACGTGAGCGCCTACGGCCCAGGGCCGGTCGGCTGCGAGCCGCCGCCGAAACGCGCGCCAGTCATAACGGACCAGTACGCGACCTCGGCCGGGCGCGAGGAGGCGACGGTGCGGGCCGAGATCAATCCGAAGTTCTGGGCCGACACGACCTACCAGATCGAATACGGAACGGGCAAATGCTTGGAGGGGGGATGCGGGGCAAAAGCGCCCCTCCTGCCCACCGTGCTGACGGACAAAGTCCTCAACTCACCGCTGAGGACCGCGGGGGTGGTGCTGGAGGGCTTGGAGCCAGACACCACCTACCACTACCGCTTCGTCGCGCAGAGCACGGGCGGCGGACCTGTCTTCGGGGTCGATCCCGACGGCGAAGGACCGCTTGAGGCGAGCCCCGAAGCCGGGCTGGCAGCGAGCTTTCGGACCTTCGGCGCGGCCACTGCCTTAGCCCCCTGCGCCAACGACGCCGTGCGCGCGGGTCCCTCGGCGTCTTTGCCCGACTGCCGCGCCTACGAGATGGTCTCGCCGCTGGATAAAGAGAATGCAGACGTGGCGTCGTGGATCGGGAGGAACAATCTCTACCCGCACACCTTCGAAATCGACCAGAGCGCGATCTCCGGAGATCGTTTCACCTATACCTCCGCGACGGCCTTCGACGATCCGGAGTCAGCTCCCTTCGCCTCGCAGTATCTTGCAGAGCGCACGGCCGGCGGCTGGGAAAGCAAGTCGATCTCGCCCCCGCGGACGGAATCGCCAATAAACGATTCGGGCGTCTTGCTTAGCGGCGAATTCCGCGGCTTCGTGGAGGACCTCTGCTCTGCATGGATTCGGCACAGTTCGGTGCACCCGCTGGCAGCTGGGGGGATCGAGGGATTCATGAACCTCTACCGGCTTGGTAACTGCGAAGAGCCGCCCAGCTACGAGGCGATCACCACCGTGCAGCCGCCGCAACGGAAATCGAGCGAATACAAACCGGCCCTGCGGGGATTCTCGGAGGATGGCACGCATGCGATCTTCGCCGCCGACGACAAGTTACACGCAGACGCGCCGTCGCTGCAAGCAGGTGAGCAGTCACTCTACGAGCACACGTCTGAGGAATTTCGCTTCGTCTGTTACCTGCCGAGTGGCCAAGCGAGCACGCTGCCGTGCTCAGCGGGGACGCTTGTGGGGACGGACGCGGTGGACCTCTCGAGCTTGCGCAATGCGATCTCGGCCGACGGCTCGCGGATTTTCTTCACTACCTACAGTGGCTCGGGTCAGAGTAACCCAGGTACGATCTACGTCCGAGTCTCGGGGCAGGAAACGGTGGCGCTTTCGGGCCCTATCTCGGCCAGTCCGGCGTTTTTCTGGATGGCGGCCAATGATGGCTCGCGGGTGATCTTCAGCTTCGACTCGGGTCCGCTCGAGGGCCACCTCTACGAAGTCGACATCGAGAAGGCAATCGCCAAAGAAGCGGATGCTGCGACCCTGATTGCCACCGGGGTTGAGGGCCCGATGGGGGCGAGCGAGGACGCTTCGCGGATCTACTTTGCCTCCAGCGAGGACCTGGACGGTGGGGGACCGGCAAGTACCGGCGCCCATAGCCTCTACCTCTATCAGGCGGATCTGAACGGTGGAGGTGGGACCGTCACGTTCGTGATGGCGTTGGAGGCGCAGGATGTTGGGCCCACTACGGCCACGAGCACCGAAGCTCCTATCAAGCCGATAAGTCTCTCGGGGGCAACGCGGGCCGCCCGCGTCAGCCCCGACGGCAATCACGCCCTCTTCATGTCCTCGGTCAGCCCGACCCCGACCGGGTTCGACAACACCGACGCCTTCAGTGGCGAGCCCGACGCCGAGGTCTACCTATACGACGCGGTGGAGGAAGAGCTGCGCTGCGTGTCCTGCAACCCGACGGGGGTCCGGCCAAGCGGTGTCAACCTTGGCTTTGGTTCCCTCCGAGGCGCCGCCCGCATCCAGGGCTGGGAGTTTTTCTTCCATGAGCCCCGTGTGCTCTCAGACGACGGCACCCGGGTCTTCTTCGAAAGCCATGAGGCGCTCGTGCCCCGGGACACGAACGGCACCTGGGACGTCTATCAATGGGAGGAGGCCGGCAAAGGCAGCTGCACCGAGGCCGACTCGACCTTCAGTCCCACCTCGGGTGGCTGCGTGGACCTGATCTCCTCGGGCCAGAGCCCGGCGGTTTCGGTCTTCCTCGACGCCGACCCAAGCGGCGAGAACGTCTTCATCGGCACCCAGAGCAGCCTCGTCGGCGCCGACTACGGCCTCAACGACGTCTATGACGCCAGGGTGGGGGGCGGCTTCCCCGAACCCGACCCCCCCGGCGATTGCGTGGAAGGCGGCTGTCAGAGCCCGCCGCCGCCGACCCCCGGCGTGACGCCGGCAAGCGAATCCAGTCGTGGGCAGGGCAACGCCACCCCCGGCCGCAAAGGCTGCCCCAAAGGCAAGCGTCGGGTGGTTCGCAAAGGCAAAGCCCGCTGCGTGAAGAGGAAGTCGAGCAAAAAGCAGCGCAAGCGGGGAGCAAGGCGCCGATGAGATCCGTCTTCCTCGACCAAGCCCACATCCGCACGATCTGCACCCGTGTGCAGTACGCGCTCCTCGTCGCCGTCGCCCTCACGCTCCTGGTCGTCTCTCCGGCCAGGGCGGCCTTCGGCCTCTCTGAGATCTCGGTCTCCTTCTCTGAAGAAGACGGGTCTGATGCCCGCAAAGCCGGCTCTCATCCCTACTCGATGACGACCTTCTTCAAAGTCAACACGGTCGAACATCCGGTCAAAAAAGCCCAGGTCGTCGACGGCGCCATCCGCAACCTCGACGTCACGCTTCCAGCCGGCTTCGTCGGCAACCCGACCGCCGTTCCGCGCTGCGACACCCTCGAGTTCTTGACCGAAGACGTGCCCGGCTCTGCCTGCGCCGACTCCACCGCCCTCGGCGTCCTCACCGTCGAGGTCAGCGGCGGCAAAGAAGCCGTCGGCGAAGAAACCGTCTCGGTGCACAACCTGCAGCCCGCCCCCGGCGTCGCCGCCAAGCTCGGCTTCTGGGTCGCAGAGCTGCCGATCACGGTCGACATCACCCCCTCCCAAACCCCCCCGTACAACGTCGTCGGCTCGCTCTCAAACACCTCTCAGATCGCCGAAGTCAGAAGCTCCAAACTGACCCTGTGGGGCGATCCCTCCAACCCCGTCCACGACGAGGACCGCGGCGATTGCGCCTATGACAACTTCCCCCCAGGTCCCTGCCCCGCCAAACTCCCCGAGCGGCCTTTCCTCACCATGCCGCGTTCCTGCACGGGCCCCCTTCAGACCACATTCGAGGCGCTCTCGTGGTGGAGCGGCGAACCGACCAACCCCGGCCCGCCCGAAGCCTTCGAGCAGGCCGTGCAGAGCCCCGGCATGCTCGGCTGCTCGGCGCTTGCCTTCTCGCCGAGCCTCAAGGCCCGCCCGACCACCGCCAACGCCGAGAGCCCCTCAGGCCTGGAAGTGGACCTCGAGGTAGACGACGAGGGCGTCACCGACGCCCAGGGCACCGCCCACTCAGACATCGAAGACGCGCAACTGACCCTCCCCGAGGGCGTCACCGTCAACCCCGCGATCGCCGGCGGCGTCGGCACCTGCGGCGAAGGGCAACTGGCGGCCGAGACGCTCTCCTCCGCACCGGGCGAGGGCTGCCCGCTGTCATCGAAGATCGGCTCGCTCGAGGCGAGGACCCCGGTCCTCGAAGGCACGACCCTGCGCGGCGCCCTCTACATCGCCCCCCAAGACGACCCGAGCGCCCCCGGCCGCGAGAATCCCTTCGACTCCCTGCTTGCCCTGCACCTGGTGATCAAGGACCCCACGCTGGGCCTCCTCGTCAAGCAATCCGGTTTGATCGAGCCAAACCCAAAGACCGGCCAGCTCATCACGAGCTTTGAGGACCTGCCTCCTTTCCCGCTGGAAGACGTGCGCATCCGTCTGCGCGAGGCCTCCGGCAGCCCCCTCGTCAGCCCGCCCAGCTGCGGTCAATACACCAGCCGCGCCCTGCTCGGGCCCTCGGGCGACCCAGGGGCCCTCTTCGAGTCCCCCTCTTCCTTTGAGATAACCGCGGGAGTGGGGGGAGGTCCCTGCCCTGGCGCCCCGCCCTTCTCGCCGGGCTTCCAGGCAGGGACCCTGAACAACTCCGGTGGTGCCCACTCGCCGTTTCACCTGCGCCTCACCCGCCGTGACGGCGACCAGGACCTGACCCGCTTCGACGCCACCCTGCCGCAGGGGGTGCTCGCCAAACTCGCCGGTGTCGACAAATGCCCCGACGCCGCGATCGAAGCGGCAAAGGCAAAAAGCGGTCGCTCAGAGCTCGCCTTTCCCAGCTGCCCGGCCAACTCCCGGATCGGCAGCGCTCTCGGCGGCGCCGGGGTCGGCCCGCTCCTCACCGAGGCGCGGGGCGCCGTCTACCTCGCCGGTCCCTTCGCCGGCGCTCCCCTTTCGGCGGTCGGCATCGTTCCCGCCGTCGCGGGGCCCTTCGACGTCGGCACGGTCGTGGTCCGCCAGGCGCTGCAGGTGAACCCGCGCACCGGCGAGGTCAGGGTCGACGGCGCCCGCTCAGACCCGATCCCTCACATCCTCGCCGGCATCCCGCTCAAGGTCCGCGACATCAGGGTCGACGTCGATCGCCCCGACTTCACCCTCAACCCGACCGACTGCAGTCCCTTTGCCACCGCCGCCGACATCTGGGGCGGCGGGCTCGATCTCTTCTCACCCGCCGACGACGCACCTGTCGGCCGCTCCGCCCACTTCCAGGCCGCCAACTGCGCCAGCCTCGGATTCAAACCGCGCCTCTCCTTCACCCTCAAGGGAGGCACCAGTCGCGGCGGGCACCCGGCCCTGCGGGCCGTCTATCGGCCTCGCAAAGGCGAGGCCAATCTCGAGGGAGCCTCGATTCGCCTGCCCAGATCCGCCTTCCTCGATCAAGCGCACATCCGCACGATTTGCACGCGCGTGCAATTCGCGGCTGCCGCCTGCCCGAAAGGCGCCGTCTATGGGACGGCCACCGCCACGACTCCGCTTCTTGCGGAGCCGCTTGCCGGACCCGTATACCTCCGCTCGTCAGATAACGAGCTTCCGGACGTCGTCTTCGACCTCCACGGTCTCGTCGACGTCGAGGTCTCGGCTCGCGTCGACTCCGTCCGAGGAGGTATCCGGGTCACGATCCCCGATGCGCCAGATGCGCCCGTCACCTCGGTTGCGGTGAGGATGCAGGGCCAACGAAAGGGCTTGATCGTCAACAGCCGCAACCTCTGCGACGGAACCTCGCGCGCCAAGGCGCTGCTGCGGGCTCAGAACAAGAAGCGGAGGTCGTTGCGGCCGGCCGTCAAGCCGACCGGGTGCGGGGGTAAGAAGAGGCGCTGAATCGGTGGCCAATCCCCATTTTGGGGGCTATCGACGCGACCATTTCCGTCCCATCCGCCTCCTAGCCTGGCTGCGTGGCGGAGACTGTCCAGGCATACCGGGCCGAGCCGTACTCGTATCGCGAGGCGCGGCTGCTTGCCGACGAGCTGGGGCTGAGCGAGCCGGTGGCCGTGACGCTCGTGCGCCGCGGCTACAGGACCCCGGAGGCGGCGCGGGCCTTTCTCGATGCC
>DASVWY010000065.1:0-3867 GCA_036392975.1 Solirubrobacterales bacterium
GCAGGGAGGCACCGAGGAAGACCTCGCCCTCTTTCTCCCCGATCGTCACCGGCCCCAGCGCCTTCGACATCCCGTAGGAGGCGACCATCGAGCGGGCCAGGCCGGTCGCCGTGTGGAGATCGTCGTGGACGCCGGTCGAGACGACCCCGAACTCGATCTGCTCGCCGGCGAAGCCGGCGAGGATCGAGATCAGGTGGCGGTGCATGTCGGGCTCCTGCATGACGACGGCGTCGCGGTCGGTGAGCATGCTGGCGGCGGTGCCCAACTGGCGGCCACGGGCGACGATCGAGAGCTTCTGCGCTGAGACCGTCTGCCCGATCGAGCGGGTGACGACCGCGTGCGAGGCCTCGTGGATCGCGATCACCCAGCGCTCCTCGGCGCTCAGCACATGGCTCTTGCGAGCGGGGCCGGCGACGACCCGGTCGATCGCCTCCTCCAGCGTCGCCTGGTCCATCTCCGCCCCACCCTCGCGGACGGTCAGCAGCGCCGCCTCGTTGATCACGTTGGCCAGCTCGGCGCCGCTGAACCCCGGGGTCAGCTTGGCGATCTCCTCCAGCGAGGTGCCCGGCGCCAGCGGCCGGTTGCCGGTGTGGAGGCTGAGGATCTCGAGCCGGCCGTGCACATCGGGGACGTCGACCGTCACCTGACGGTCGAAGCGGCCCGGCCGCAGCAGCGCCGGGTCGAGCACGTCGGGGCGGTTGGTGGCGGCGAGAACGACGATGCCGGCGTCGCCGCCGAAGCCGTCCATCTCGACCAGCAGGGCGTTCAGCGTCTGCTCGCGCTCGTCGTTGCCCTGGCCGACCCCGGCGCCGCGCTTGCGCCCGGCGGCGTCGAGCTCGTCGATGAAGATCAGCGCCGGCGCCAGCTTGCGGGCCTTGGCGAAGAGGTCGCGGACGCGCGCCGCGCCGACCCCGACCAGGGACTCGACGAAGTCCGAGCCCGACAGCGAGAAGAAGGCGGCGTGGGCCTCCCCGGCCGTCGCCTTGGCGAGCAGGGTCTTGCCGGTTCCGGGTGGGCCAACCAAAAGCACGCCCTTCGGTGCCCGCGCCCCGACCGCGGCGTACTTGCTGGGATCGGCCAGGTAGTCGCGGATCTCGCGCAGCTCGGCCACCGCCTCGCCGGCGCCGGCGACGTCTTCGAAGGTGGTGCGGTCGGGCGCGTCGGCGCCACGCTTGCGGCCCTTGCCGGTGAACTTCGAGAAACCGGCGAAGGCACCGGCGCCGCCGTCCTGGCCGAGTCGGGTGAAGAGGACGAAAAGGCAGACGAGCAGCAGGATCGGGATCAGGAACTGGACCAGGATCTGCTTCGCGGGCTTGTCGGCCTGCTGGTCGACGATGACGCTGGCCCCGCCCTTGGTCAGCTTCTTGACCAGTTCGGCGGTTTGCGCGTCTGACTGCGGGTAGGCCGCGTACAGCAGCCGGTCGCCCTTGGTCTCGACCACCACGCGAGAGTCATGGTCGAGGAGCGTCGCCGCGGTGATCTGCTTCCTGTCGCTCAGCTCGGTGACCTCGCTGAGCGGCACGCGATCGCCGCCAGAGCTCGGCTGGATGTCGCCGAGCAGGCTGAAGAAGAGGATCGTCAAGCCGATCGAGGCGACGATCAGCACTGCGTTGAGCGGGTCCTTGGCGAGCCAGCGAGCGCCGGAAACCGCGACGCCGCCCATGCTCTGGGCGACGTCGCGGAACTCGACCTGGGGTCGCTTCGACCCCGGACGCCGATCCTTACCGGCGTCTGCCACTGCTGCTCGCCGCCAGCTTCAGGGTTACGGAGATGTTCGTGGTCTTGGCGGTGCCGCCAGTGGGCGTGTAGGTGACGGTCAGGCTCACCCGCAGCGAACCCGTCTTTTGCAGCCGTCGCTTCGCCGCGCCGCCCGGTTTCAGGGTCAGGTTGAAGGTGCCGGCTTTGCTCGCGTTGAGCACCGTCCGGCCCACCCTGATCGACTTTTTGCTCTGCCTGCCCGCCTTGCCCGACGGCACGTTGGCGGTGCCGATCATCTCGACCACACCCGGGCCCGGGATCTTGACCGAAATGGTCGCCTGGCCGGTTTTCGAGGAGATCGTCTTGCGCGGCAGGGAGAACAGGTTGCTGGGCGCCGACAGCGGGGGCGGTGCGTTGCCCGCCGGCGGGTTCCCGCCTGGGTTGGGATCGCCGGGGCCCGGGCCGGGGCCGGGGTTGCTTTCACCCTTTTCCCAATCGACTTCGGCGATACCCGCGCGCGACATTTTGAGGATCGCGGCCGGCAGCGGCGCGTAGTCGTTGGGGAAGAGCGCCGCCTGGGCCGGGGTCGAGAGCACGTTTTCCCAGTAGTCGAGGACCGTCCGCGCCTTCGCCTCCTCGGCCGCCGAGCCGCCCCAGACATCGGCATTGTCGTCAAAGACGAGGCCATAGGTCAGGGTGCAGATGCCGAAGCCGGCGGGCGAGTTGACGCCGCTGGCTTTCGACCAGTCGCCGAGCGTACCGTCCTCGGCGTCAGGAATACCGGTGAACGTCGTGGTGCTGCAATTGGCACCTTTCGGCCCGTCGGTGCGGAAGCCGTTGGCGCTGGAGGTCGGCTCGGTGAACGTGCCGGAGCCGTTCTGAACCTGCGTCCAGTAGGTGTCGTTGTCGTTGCCCTCCGGCGTGATCGCCAGGCTCGGGCTGTTGCTCCGTGCGGTGGAGACGTCGGAGTAGCCGACGGAGCCATCGGTGGCGACGAGCTTGGCAACCAGTGGACCGTTGCCGTTCGCGCAGCCGCTGGTCAGCTGGTCGATCGCGTCTTCCTGGGCGCCGGGGCCGTTGGCGCCGCCGCAGTCGGCGCGAGCGCCGAAAACCGCGCTCGGCCACTCGCGGGTTTTGTTGGCGCCGGCCACGTAGGTGGTCAGCCAACCCTCGGCACCGTCAATCGAGTTGAGGTAGTCCTTGAAGGTGAAAGACGTGCCAGAGTCGTCGAAGCGGACGACGCGGATGATTGGTTTCTGGCAATCCGCATCGGGCGCCAGCGCCGGAAAGACCTCGTGCCACGCATCGGCAGCCGGATCTTTCTCCCAGACTTCCTCGAACTGCTGCTTGGTGAAGCGAACCCTCATCACGTCGTCGGGAGTGCCGTCGGCGTCGTTGTTCTGTTCAGCCGTCCGCGACGCTTCCGGCAGCAGCGAGACGTCGCAGTTGTCGGGGAAGTTGACCAGGGGCGGCACCGCGCCAACCGCGGCGGGGACCACGTGGATCAGTCCGTTGTCGTTCGGGTTGGCATCGTTTTCAGCCGGTTCGTTGCCCGTGCCCGCGTCCATCTGCGCGATTTCGGCCGGGGTCGGCGGCTCGTCGGACATGCCGAACCGCGGCACGTCGTTGCGAACCTTCACCGCCAGCCGGCCGGCACCGCTGCCAAGCGCCTCGTAGGTGATCGTCGGGCTCGGCACCCCGCCGCAGAAGACGGGTTCGAAGTTGTTGATGAACACGTTGTGCGCGTCGCGCGCGAACGAGGCGCCACGACCGGTGATGTCGGCCCCGTCGCACACGGCGGTGGTGAAGGCCGCATTTGCGCGAGGCGCCGATCCGACGGCCGCGATCGCCGTCAGGACCAGGGCAAGCACGCCTGCCCGTACAGCGCTCGACCCCCACCGGGGGGCGCTGAAGCTGCCGCTCATAAGAGTCATTCCTTTCATCGGCTGAACGTTGCGGCAGCAGCGTTGACCCTCGGATATGACACTGTCAAGGCGCTTCACAACACTTCTACGCCCGCGTTACAGGGTGTTATCAACGGTGTCACCAAATCTTCACCAGTTGATGGCGAATAGTTCACTTCCGCCTCCTCGGCGATCGTTTCTCAGGCATCGCTTTCTGGCGAAAAGAGACCGCAACCGAGGCGCTGGCACGCCGGCCGCCCCTGGA
>DASVWY010000066.1:0-8618 GCA_036392975.1 Solirubrobacterales bacterium
ACCACGAGAGCGCCCTGAAGGTGGTGCTGAGCGGCGCAGAGCAAGTGCGCGGCAGGGTGAGGAAGGGTTTGATCGGGATGTTGGCGGGGCAGGTATCGGCCGCGGGGGTGATCTGGCAGCGGCCTCGTTTTGAGTCGTGGATCGGGTCCGCGGGGTTGCCCCAGAGGACCGTCTCGCCGCTGATCACTTCGGTGATCTGGGGGGTGTTTGAGAGCTTGGCGGTGACGTTGTATGGGTGGGCTTGGCTGGCCACGACGTCCACGGTCTGGGGCAGCTCTGCGACTTCGAAGCCGAGCTTCGCCGCCGACCCCGGCGAGGGGCGCAGGTTGTATACGGGGACGGTCTCTTTGCCGGGGGTGCCGAGGCCGCCGCCGATCTCGACCGTGAGGACGCCGAGGGCGGTGGAGTCCGCACAGCCTTCCCCGGAGGAGAGGAAGTCGATCGTCTCACATGGCGGGACCGCGGTCGGGTTGCCGACGAAGCCGGCGGGGAGGATGATTTCGAGGTTTCTGATCGCGCCGTCGATCACCTCGATCGATTTTTCGTTGATCGTCGTGTTGACCGAGAAGAAGGTCCTCATCTCGAAGGGATGGGAGCCGGCCTGGGTGGCTTCGGAGCCGTCTGCTTCCAGGAAGCGCACCGACATGTCGGAGAGGCCGAACTCGGCGCTTGCGGGGGTGGCGCAAAGAGCGCCCAGGGTCAGGGCTGCGGCGAGGGTGCAGAGGAGGCGATAAAGCGGCTCCCTCCTAAGGAGTAGGCGACGGGACCTCATCGCCGCCCTCCTTTGCGGGCGCGCTGGCCTTTCTTGGCTTTGCCTTTGCGCTTCTTGACACAGCGGACCTTGCCTTTGCGCACGATCTTGCGCTTGCCGCGCGGGCATTTAGTCGCTTTCTCGTTGCCGGGCCCCCGGAAGGCTTCGCTGGCGGGGGTGACGTCAGGAGGAGGCGGCGGTGGGCTCTGGCAGGCTTCGCCTTCGCAGATGTGATCGACGACCGGTTCTGGGAAGCCGCCCCCGACCCTGGCGACGTAGACGTCGTTCAGGCCATAGTCCTGTCCCACCAGGCTGGCCAGGGTCCCGAAGAAGACGTTGTCGCCCGAGGGGTCGGCGTCGAGGAAGGTGGAGTCGCGGCCGCTGTCGCCCGAGGAGATCAGGTCGATGCAGCCCTGGGCCTCCTCGCTGAAGGAAGCGCTCGAGCTGGTGCAGGTCCCTTTGCCGGCCTCCTCCCATTGGTAGACGTCCCAGACGCCGTTGGTGTCCTGCGGCGCGAGCGCCTCGATGCTCTCGAAGAAGACGCGGCGGCCGTCCTCGGAGAGGACGCGCGGGGCGTGGTGGAATGCTTCCCAACCCTGGATTTTGGCCGCATTCGATCCACTAATGCCGGGGCTCTGTCCGATCGGCCGTGCGCCAGTCGGGTTGCAGGAGATGCAGAGCAGCCTGTCTAAGGCGGCGTCGTAGTGGTAGACCTCGCGCGCCGGCTCCCCGTTTACGGCGTCGCGGTTGTCATATCCCGTCGGCGTCGGGCTCGCCGCCGAGACAAAGGTAGCGTGCAGGCCGTCGGCGCTCACTCGTGCCCAGCGGTGCGCCGGAATTTCGTCGATCGGCGCAAGTAAGGAGAAATAGCCGCCGATATCGGCCGCGGGCAGGCTCATGATGAAGGTATAGGTTGGTTCGCTGCCTTCCTCGGGCGCTTGGTAGAGGTAGAGATTGTGGGCGCCTTTGGCCCCCTCGCCTGCGCCGTCGAGGTCTTCGCTGGAGGCGAAGTAGACCCGCGAGGCGTCCTCACTGACCCCCATCGGGCCCTCGACGCCTTTTGCGATCAGGCTCGGCGTTTCAGTGTCCACCTCGACTTCGTAGAGCTCGTCCGCTGACGGTCCAGAGTCGAACTCGATTATCGCCTTCGAGCCGTCATCCGAAGCGGTCCAGTACCAAGCGGGGTCCTGCGCTTTCGCCCCCGAGATCCGCACCGTCTGGGCGCCGCCGATGCGGGCGAAGACCCGGCCTGGTGCACCCGGGAAGACGCCGAACCCCGGGCTGCCACTGTATGCGGTCCAGAAGATCCGCTCCCCGTCGGCCGAGATCGCGTTGTGGACGCTCGAGACGTTGCCGCCGCCTACCCCTGCGGCCGTGCCGGCTCCGCAGGGCTGGGTGACCGGGCTGCCGTTCGGCAGGTAGCAGACGAAGCGCAGCCCCTCGGGCGTATGCTCGTAGAGGAGCAGCTCGATCTCTCCGAGAGGCGGCGTGCCGGGGGCGTCGGTGCCTGCGAGCTGGCCGTTGGCGGTGAAGATCGTGTGGCTGCCGTCATTCGAGAAGCCCTGGATCCGCAGTTCGTAATATTTTTCCGACGGGGTGTTTTCCGGTTCGGCTGGGCTCAGCGCTAAGTAGTTCGGGGCGCTGCCGCAGTTCTCGCGCCGGTAGAAGTTGCCGTATCTGGGGACCGCTCCGTCGGCCAGCGGCGCCGTCGAGTGGTGGCGCAGCCAGGCCATGCAGAGATCCTCCGAGAAGCCCTGGAACTCCGTGCTGAGCAGAGCGAGGTTGTCGACGGGGGAGGCGGTGCGCGGTGGCGAGAGGCCCTTGCTCGACCAGCCCGGCTGTGGATCGCCGAGCGGTCGGCGGTCGGCCAGGTACTGCGAGACGAAGCCTGCCCCCCCCGAGTCGCCGAACGATCTCCATGAGGTGTAAGTGAAGCGATCGTCGGAAGCCGCACTTCGGTGGAGTTCGAAGAGGATCGGAACGAGCGCGTTTCGCCCCACCCACAGCGCCACGTCGGCATTCCCTTTGTCGAGCGGCGAGACCATCTCGTAGGCACGACAGTCGGGCAGCTTCGCACCTGGACCCTTGCGGAATGCATCGTTGGGGCACGCCGACTGTTCAGGCGCCGCGAAGGTCCTGAAGGCCCGCTCGACCCCTATCTCGAAGCTCGCCTCTTCGGGCCCTTCCCGGCCGTCGGGGTCCTCGCCGTGGACCGGGCCGCCGCCACTGCTCTGCGCAACGAAGCGATAGTGGTAGGTCGTGCCCGGCTCGAGGTGGCTCAGTACGACGCCCGCGGTCGTCACTCCTTTGTTGATCGCCTTGCTCGTCAGCAGCGCCGGATCGAGCGGCGCTTTCTGATCGCAACCGCCTTGCGAGCATTCGCCCGTCCCGTATTCGACGTAGTAGGTCGTGTCGGGCCAGAAGCGCGGGTTGATCTGCGCCTTGAGCGTCGCCTCCTCGCGGCCGACCGCGGTCGCGAACTGCGCCAAGACTTCCGGCGCATGGATCGCCGGCGGTTCGCATCCGATCGGCCCGCTGCCATAGGCGTTGACGTAGCTGACTTTGGGATCAGTGAAGAAGCCGACGTAGAGGTTGCCAGGCGCCTCGCTGTCCGGTGGCACCCCGTCCGCGCAGATGTTCGTGCCGAGGCTGGTAAGCAGGGGGCCTTGGAACGGTATGAAGGGGAAGAATTCGCCCGCTTCTTCTTCGGCTTTTGTGGGCACTAGCCTCTTCCCCGTGGCGTCGAATTTGACGACGCTCGCTTCCGGGACTATTTTCGCCGTCGGTTCCTCCTCGATCGCATAGACGTTGCCCTCGTCGTCGACCGTCACCGCCCGCGGGTCGACCACTTCGAATTCCGATTCTCCGGGCTTGCCGGGTGCCAGCGGTTCGCCTGACGGGCTCAGCTTGTAGACATCTTCTTGGCCGGCGAGCAAGAGGTAGATGTTGCCGGTTTCGTCGACATCGAGCGCGTTCACCGATTCGCCCGCGAAGTCGGCCAGTTCGCCTTCGAAGGGAATCTCTTCTTCGAAGTTGCCGTCGAGGTTGAAGAGCTGGATCCGGTCTTTGTCGCCGACCACGATGGCATTGGCGCTTAGGCTGTAGGCGATGACATCGTTGAGGGTGTTGGCTAAGTAGCTCGGGGCTGCGCCGCTCGAGCCGGCCTGGCAGACATCACTGGGGTCCACCGGGCAGATGTTCTGCTGGGCGGCGGGTGCGCCTTCCGTGACCTTCGTCTGGTTGACTTTGCCACCGAGCATCAGCAGGAACTCGCCTGCTGGACTGAACTTCTGCACCCTCAAATTGCCGAGGTCGCCGACCCAAATGTTCCCTGCTGAGTCGACCTCTATTCCACCTTCGGCTAGTGCCATCTGTCCCTTACCTGCTCCAGGGATGCCTTTGCGACAAAGCGATGGTGGTGGCGCCGATTCCGGCTGTGCTGGAGCGCAGGTCTGCAGCTCGCCTGCACCGTCTCCGACTCCCCAGCCCCACGACTTGACGAAAAGGCCCCAAGCCGTGTACTCGGAGATGCGGGCGTTGCCGTACTCGGCGAAGTAAATATGGCCGGTGTCGGGGTTGCCGGCGACGCCCCGCACGTTGTTTAGCTCCCCTGCTCCCTCGCCGGGAGTGATCTTGCCCTCCGGCACCTGAAGAAGGAAGTCGGGGGGGGCCGCTGTTGCCGCGCTCGCGAACCCAAGCGCCAGAAAGATGCTCACGAGGGCAACCGCCACCGCACCTGTCCCGCCGCTGTCTCGCTGTCTCACTCCAGGCCTCCTGTCTGACCCTGACGCCTTGGACGAACGCGTTCCGTTCCCGTAGAAACCTCGCTGCGAGCGTAAACGAATATTGAGAATCTTGTCAAGGGTTTACATCGTCTCTCTAAAGGAACCAGGGCCGGGAATAGCTCCCGGCCCCGGTCTAGCCTTCGCGTTAGTCCAGATTGACTTGCAAAAGGCGCTTATGTAGCTGTTAGAGGTATCTGAGCGCCAGCTGTATTCTTTGCTGTCACTGTAACTGAGCCTCTGAGTGTTCCGGCTCCATTTGTGGGGGCGATGAACTGGCAGAGGCCGTGGCGTGTCGTCGTGAACTGGACGTTCACGTCCATTGTGATTTCGTGCCCGTTGCCCGTGCCGACTGTTGTATATGTAAGACCCGTGTTGATTGTCTGCGGGTGGATCGACACTGTGCAGTTCGGGTGGTGGACTTCGACCTTTGCGCCAGCCGGGCATACCAAGTGGGCTGTATGCTCGACTGTGTTGTGAGACTGGTTCGGAATCGGAGCCACTGTGAATGTGTAGGTGCAGCCGTTCATTGTGACCGGCACATCGGGAGTATGGTCACTGTGATCGGCTACTGTTGTATAGCATGTTTCGTAGTTTGCGGTGACCGTGATACTAGTGGTTGTTTCGGTGGTGGTTGTTGCTGTGTAGCTTTGGATGTCGCAGCCTATTTCCCCCTCAAGCCCATGGTTGACGAGATGGAGGTTGTGTGGGCCGCCTGTTGGGTGGGTTACATGTCCCTGGATATGGGCGTGGGCGTTGCCGGTCGTGACAAAATGGCCGCCCGCAGCGGCAGAGGCGTTCATCACAACAACGGCGCTCATCGCCAGGGTGGCGAGGAGGCCGAGGCCCAGTGCTTTGAGCTTGAGGCTCATGTTCCTGTTCCTTTCGGTTGATGCATTGCAGGCACCACGCCGTTTGGCTCGGCGCCCCGTCCCGCAATTGGGACTGGCAGTTGCATAACCCATTGTTAATAAATGATCAAGAAATTTTTAAGTTTTTAAGACCTGGCTCGAAAGAAGGGTGGACCGTGCCATCCTCTTTTCCCTGCAAATTCCCGTGTGAGCGAAAAGCGCGCGTGCCAATTGGCGCCCCGCGCCAATTGGCGCTGCGCTGCCCTTCGAAGAATTGAAGAACCGCTTGTCCTAATCGAGCGTGCGGCGGCCGGCGAAGGCTTTGCCGAGGGTGACCTCATCGGCGTGCTCGAGGTCGGCGCCGATCGGGAGGCCGCTGGCGAGGCGGGTCACTGCGGCCTTGCCGCGGAGGAGGTCGGCGATGTGGAGGGCGGTTGCCTCGCCGGTCGTGGTCGGGTTGGTGGCGAGGACGACCTCGCGCACGTCGTTCTCCTCGACCCGGCGCTGCAGCTCGGCGATCTTGAGGTCGCCGGCGTCGACTCCGTCAATTGGCGAGAGGGCGCCGCCGAGCACGTGGTAGAGGCCGCGGTACTCGTGGGTGCGCTCGATTGGGATCACGTCGGCGGGCTCCTCGACGACGCAGATCGTCGCCTGGTCGCGGTTGGAATCCAGGCAGATCCGGCAGAGCGGGCCCTCGGAGAGGTTGAAGCAGCGTTCGCAGAGGCCGATCTTCTCCTTCACCTCGCGGATCGCGGCGGCGAGCGCCGTCGACTCCTCCTCCGGGGCGCGGAGGATGTGGAAGGCGAGCCGCTGCGCGGTCCGCTGGCCGATTCCCGGCAGTCGCGAAAGCTCGGCAACGAGGCGCGAGAGCGGCGCCGGGCCCTCGCCGCTCACCGCACCGCCTCGCCCCGCTCCCCGAGGGTCGCGGGCTCGACGCCGCGGATCAGGTCGGCGGCGCGCTCGGCGATCGCGATCGTCGGCGCGTTGGTGTTGCCGCGCGGAACCGTTGGCATCACCGAGGCATCGACGACGCGGAGTGCCTCGAGCCCGTCCACGCGCAGCTCGGCGTCGACGACGGAGCCGATCGCGCAGGTGCCGACCGGGTGGTAGATGGGGAAGGTGGTCTGTGCCAGGTGGGCGCGCAGGGCGTCGTCGGAATCGCCGGCCGGGGTCGTGTAGGGCTGGGCGCAGTAGAGACGCATCGCCGGCTGGGCGCAGATCTCCTCCAGCAGCCGCAGCGCCTCGACCATCCGCGGCAGGTCGCCCTCCTCGCTGTAGAAGTTGTCGCGGACGATCGGCTTCGCGGTCGGGTCCTTGGAGGCGAGCCGAACCGAGCCGCGGCTGCGCGGGGTCAGCAGGCAGGCCGAGACCCAGACGCCGTGGGCGTCGGGGTCGCCCATTCCCTCTTCGACGATCTGGACCGGGGCGACGTGGAACTGGACGTCCGGCGCCTCGGCGCCGGGCTCGACCCGGGCGAAGCCACCCGACTCGGCCAGGTTGGACGCGAAGGGGCCGGTTTGGGTGGCGGTGAACTGCTGCAGCGCCGCCGGCTCCAGCGCCAGCAGCAGGCTCTCCGGCTCGGGCGTGGTGAAGACCTCGTAAGCGCAGGCGTGGTCGCTGAGGTTCTCACCGACCGCCGGCTGGTCGAGCACCGTCTCGACCTCGCGCATCGCCAGGTGCTCGCCGGGCCCGACCCCCGACAGCATCAACAGCTGGGGCGAGTTGAAGGCGCCGCCGCAGAGGATCGTCTCCCGCTCCGCCCGCAGCTCCTGCACCTCGCCGAGCCGGGTCGCCTCGACCCCTACCGCACGCGTGCCCTCGAACAGCACTCGGTTGACGTGCATGTAGGGCATCACGGTCAGGTTGGGGCGCTCCATCGCCGGGTGCAGGTAGGCGACGGAGGCGCTGGCGCGCATGCCGCCGCGTTGGGTGAGCTGGTACATCCCGACCCCGTCCTGCTCGGCGCCGTTGAAGTCGTCGTTGCGGGGAAGCCCGGCTTCCACCCCCGCCTCGACGAAGGCCGGCGAGATCTTGTTGCCGGAGCGCTGATCGGAGACCGGTAGCGGTCCACCTACGCCGTGCCACTCGGAAGCGCCGCGCTCGTTGTCCTCGGCCTCGAGGAAGTAGGGGAAGAGGTCGTCCCAGCCCCAGCCCGGCACGCCCCAGCCGTCGTAGTCGAGGCGGTTGCCGCGGATGTAGATCATCGCGTTGACCGACGAGGAGCCGCCGAGGACTTTGCCGCGCGGCAAGCCGAGGCGGCGGCCGTTGCAGTTCGGCTCGGGCGCCGTGTCGTAATCCCAGTCGATCTCGGTCCGGGCCAGCTTCAGGTAGCCGAGCGGGACGTGGATGTTCTCGTTGACGTCGGGCGGGCCCGCCTCCAGCAGCAGCACGCTGACGTCCGGGTCCTCGGAGAGTCGGGCCGCGAGGACGCACCCGGCCGAGCCCGCTCCGACAATCACGTAGTCGTGCATCAGAGCCCCGGCAGGCCTCCGAGGCCGCCCGTGACGCCGCCCATCTTCGAGGCGGCGAGGTCCTGGGCCGCACGCAGCGCCTCGTTGACCGCGGCCTGGACCATGTCGGCCAGCATCTCCGCCTCCTCGGGGTCGATCGCCTCGGGGTCGATGACGATCTCGCGCAGGGTCAGGTCGCCGCCCATCTTCACCTTGACCATGCCGCCGCCGGCGCTTGCCTCGACGACCTCGTCTTTGAGTTTCTCCTGCGCCTCCAGCATCTGCTGCTGCATCTGCTGGGCCTGTTTCATCAGGGCGTTGACGTCGAACCCGCCCGGACCTCCTCCCCTAGCCATCTAGCCAACCTCCTCCGCGTCGAACTCGCTCTTCAGTCTCTCCACCAGCGCATCGTGATCGGGCTCGCTCCGCGGAGCAGTCTCCTCGCCCCCGCCTTCTCCGTCGAGGACGGCGTAGACGGGAACCAAGCGCTGCCCCAGCACAGCGGTGAGCGCGTCGATGAACTGCTCGCGCTTGTCCGGCGCTTCGGCCTTGCGCTTGTTGAAGGTGTGATCGGCGGGAAATCCGACCGTCACCGTCCGCTCCTCAACGTCGACAGCAGTCGGTCGGGCGCCCTCGAACGAAGCGGCCAGCGCCGGCGCCGACTGGTGCAACTGCTCCACAACCGCCGGCCATACGCGAGCGATCTGGTCCAGGTCCAACCCGGAAGCGTCCCGGGCCGCGGGTCCTGTCACGGGGGGAGGGGGGCCCTGCGGGCGAGGGCGTC
>DASVWY010000067.1:0-2855 GCA_036392975.1 Solirubrobacterales bacterium
TGAGGTGCCGGCCGTTGCGCTCGCAATTGCCGCTGGTGGTGCTCGCCGAGACGAAGTGGGTCTGCCTGGGAAGCCGGTCGGTGACGGTGACGTCGGTGGCGCCCTGCGGGCCCAGATTGGCGACCCCGATGGTGTAGGCCACGTTGGTGTCGACCGTGACCGGGTCGGGGCTGTCGGCCTTGGTCAGCGAGAGGTCGGCAATGTCGCCCGGTGCGGTCTGGGCGGGCGAGGCGACGAACAGCGCGGCAAGGAAGGCGGCCAGCGCCAGGACGGTGCTAGGCCCGAGTGCACGCACTTGCAGCGGTCCCCTCCGCATGCGGGTTGAGTTCCCCGCGATCGCCGGGGCCAAACCTCCCGACGCCTACTCGCCGATCAGCTCGATCCGGTAGCCGTCGGGGTCGCGGAAGAAGCAGATCCGGTGGCCCTCGGTGCGGCCGCCGGGGCGGTAGGGCGGCTTTTCGGGCTCGACGCCGTCGGCGGCCAGGCGCTCGATGGTGCCGTCGAGGTCGTCGACCAGGAGCGCGATGTGGTTGTAGCCGGTGCCGAGCTCGTAGGAGTCGACGCCGTGGTTGTAGGTCAGCTCCAGCCGGGGGTCCTCCCCGGGGAGGCCCATGAAGACGTTGATCGCCTCGTCGCCGATCGGCATCCGCCGCCGCTCCTCGAAGCCGAGCTTCTCGTAGAAGGCGACGGAGCGATCGATGTCGCCGATCCGGTAGCAGGTGTGGAGGAAGCTGGGCACGACTTCCAGGCTAGCCGAGCGCCGGCGCGGAACGGCGCTTCCGCGTCATGATGCGGCCGTGGACGACGACCTGGTTCGCCGCTTCCGGACGGCTCGGCGCGACCCCGAGCTGGCCGTGGTCGAGGGCTTCCACGCCCTCAAGCACGCGCTGCGCTTTGGCGCCGAGGTCGTCGAAGCGGTCGCCGTCGACCCGGCGGAGCTGGAGCGCCTGGCGGCCGACCTGGCGCCGGACCTGAGCGGTGAGCTTGCGGCCCGGACCGTCCCCGTCCCGCAGGAGACGCTGGCCGAGCTGGTGCCGCTGATGCCGCGCACCGGCGTCGTCGCGATCGCCCGCCGGCCCCAGGTCGACGTCGCCGCGGTGCTCGCCGACCCGCGGCCGGCGCCGCTGGTGCTGCTGGAGGACCCGCGCAACATCGGCAACCTCGGTGCCTGCGTGCGGGTGGCGGCGGCGGCCGACGCCGCCGGCCTCTTCGCCACCGGCCGCAACGACCCCTGGTACCCCGACGCGCTTCGCGCCGGCGCCGGGCTCCACTTCGCCCTGCCGGTCACGGTCGTCGAGAAGCTGCCGGCAAGCGACCGGCCGCTGATCGCGATCGATCCCGAGGGCGACGTGCTGTCGCCGCGGGAGTTGCCGCCGCGGGCGATCTTCGCCTTCGGCACCGAGCGCGAGGGGCTCAGCGCCGCCCTGCTGAAGCGCGCCGACGCCCGCTTCGGCATTCCAATGGCCCCGGGCGTCTCCAGCCTCAACCTCGCCACCGCCGTCTCGGCAGTTCTCTTCGCCCAGCGGCTCGCCTAGGCTGCAAGGCGAGTTGCAGGTTATTAGCAACTCCTAACAATGAATCCGGCATTTCGTTAGCGTGGCCGACGATGCGCCCTTCTCCCGGCACGTCTCGCCGGCTGCTGCTCGTCGCCACCTTGGTGCTGGCCGCTGCCTGCCTCGTCGCGGCGCCGTCCGCCGCGACCCTGCGGGAGAAACTGGAGAGCACGCAGGGCAAGCTCGACGAGGTCCGCGAGAGCCAGAGCGCCGTCAGCGCGACGATCGCCGAACAGAACCGGGCGATCGACTCGATGCTCGGCGAAGTCTCGGCCCTGCGCCAGCGCCAGCAGGCGGCCGAGGCGGAGCTTGCCGCGAAACAGGCCGAGCTGGAGCGGGCGACGGCGCAGCTGGCGGCGGAGAAACGGCGGCTGGCGCGGATCCGCGCCCGGCTGCAACGCGCCCTGGGGGTGCTGCGTCAGCGGCTCGTCGCCATCTACCGGACCGGCAGTCCCGACACGCTGAACATCGTGCTCGAGTCCGAGAGTTGGTCGGACATGAGCGCCCGCGCCGACTACCTCAGCCGCATCCAGGACTACGACAACGCCGTCGCGGGGCGGGTCAAGGGCCTGCGCGACGAGGCGAAGGCGGCGGTCAAGCGGATGGCCGAGCTGCGCGCGCAGCTGAAGCAGGCGCGCGACACGATCGCGGTCAAGGAGCGCGAAGCCGCCGCGGCGAAGGAGGAGGCCGAGGCGCGATTCGCCGACCTGAAGGCAGCGCAGGCGGAGCGCCAGCGGGCGCTCGACTCGCTGCAATCGCGCGAGGCGGCGCTGAGCGACAACCTCGCCGCGATCTCCGAACAGATCGCCGACGCCGGCGGCTCGGTGCCGGCAAGCGCGCCGGCGCCGCTGACTCCCGGGCAGCAGGCCGAGTACATCTCCGAAAGCCAGGCGAGCGTGCCGAGCAGCGCCCCGCCGGCCGTGGCGGCGGCGATCGAAGCCGCCAACTCGATCGCCTCCCTCCCCTATATATGGGGCGGCGGCCACGGCTCCTTCGAATCCTCCGGCTACGACTGCTCGGGCGCGGTCAGCTTCGCCCTCCACGGCGGCGGCTTCCTCGACAGCCCGCTCGACTCCACCGGCCTCACGACCTGGGGCGAACCGGGCGCCGGCCAGTGGATCACCGTCTACGGCAACTCCGGCCACGCCTGGATGACGATCGCCGGCCTCGCATTCGACACCTCCGGCGGCGCCGGCCCCCGCTGGCACCCAAGCCCGGTCAGCTCCACCGAAGGCTTCATAGCCCGCCACCCGCCGGGCTACTGAGGACGTGCCGGGAGTTAACCACCCTTATGGTGGGTTA
>DASVWY010000068.1:0-2509 GCA_036392975.1 Solirubrobacterales bacterium
CCATCTGCAGCACCGCCCCGTCGGCGCCGTCGGCGCGCAGGGCGAAGATGCCGGCGGTGACGAAGCCGAGCTGCGCCACCGACGAGTAGCCGGCTATCAGCCGCACGTTGGTCTGGGTGAAGGCCATCACCGAGCCGTAGAGGATCGAGGCTAGGGCGATCACCAGCACCACCTCCTGGAACTCGACCGTGGCGTCCGGGAAGAGGGGGAGGACGACGCGCAGGAAGCCGTAGGCGCCGACCTTCGCCAGCACCCCGGAGAAGACCGCCAGCACCGGCAGCGGCGCCGCCCGGTAGGCGTCGGGCATCCAGCCGTGCAGGAGAAAGGCCGGCATCTTGACCAGGAAGGCGGCGGCGAAGAACCAGAAGATCCAGCGCTGGCTTCCCTCGCCGAGCGGTTCGCGGGCGAGCTCGGCGATCGAGAAGGTGATGTCGCCGCCGTCGGCGGCGAGGATCGCGGTGGCGATCGCCGCCACCAGCATCAGCAGCGAGCCGACCAGGGTGTAGACGATCATCTTCAGCGTCGCCGCAGCGGCGGTGGCGCCCGCTCTATCGGTCCCCCAGGCGCCGAAGAGGAAGTAGAACGGGACCAGCATCAGGTCGAAGAAGAGGACGAAGAGCAGCAGGTCCTGGGCCAGGAAGGCGCCCAGGGTGGCGGTCTCGGCGAGCAGCATCATCAGGAAGAAGAGCTGCGGCCGCTCCTGCTCGCGGAAGGCGGCGAAGGCGGTGCCGCCCAACCACAGCAGCGCCGTCAGCACCAGCAGGAAGACGTTGAGGCCGTCGACGCCGAGGCTGTACTCGACGCCGAGCCCCGGGATCCACTCGGCCTCGACCGTGTCCTGCAGACCGGCGGCGCCGGAGTCGAAGCCGGCGAGCAGGGCGATCGCGATGCCCAGCGTCACCGCCGTTCCCAGCGTCGCCCACCAGCCCGTCGCCCGGCGGGGCAGGAAGAGGCCGACGAGGCCGAAGGCGAGCGGGGTCCAGAGCAGCGAGTTGGTCATGAGGAGGCGAGGAGGAAGTAGAGGGCGAGCCCGGCGAAGCCGGCGATCAGGAGCAGCGCGTAGCTGCGGACGAAGCCGCTCTGGACGAGGCGGACGATGCCGCCGGCGCCGCGCACCGTCTCGGCGGTGCCGCTGACCAGGCCGTCGACGACGAGCCGCTCGAAGGTGCGGTCGGCGAAGCGGCCGATCGCCAGCGCCGGCCGCACGATCAGGACGTCGATCAGCTCGTCGAAGTACCACTTGTTGACGAGCAGGGTGTGGAGCGGCCGCAGGCGCCGGATCAGGATCGCCGGCGTCGCCGGCCGCGCCACGTAGAGGAGGTAGGCGAGGCCGATGCCGAGGATGGAGATCGCGCCGCCGATCCCGAGGCCCTCCCATTCGGCTCCCGCGGTCGGGTGGAGCTGCGATAGCGGCGAGTCGTGGAAGACGGGGTCGAGGAAGCTGGTTATGAGGTGGTCGACGCCGGGCACCTGGATCGACCCGCCGACCAGGGCGAGCACGCCGAGCACGCCCATCGCCACCTTCATCGTCAGCGACCCCTCGGCGATGTGGTGCTCGGGGCCGGGGAAGCCGACGTCGGTGTCCTCGCGCTCGCCGGTGACCGGGTTCTGCGGCTCACCGTGGGCGACATGACCGGTATCGATCAGCTCCTGCGCCTCCTTGCACGGCGTCCCCGGCAGGATGCGGAAGACGAGTCGGAAGCTGTAGACGGCGGTCAGCAGCGCCCCCGCGTAGCCGAGGACGACGAAGATCAGGTACATGCCGCCGCGCTCGGAGGCGAAGGCGAGGATCTCGTCCTTGGAGAAGAAGCCCGAGGTCCCGGGGAAGGCCGCCAGCGCCAGGGCGCCGATCAGGAGCATCGCCGAGGTGAAGCGCATCGCCTTGCCGAAGCCGCTCATCCGGTTGATGTTCTGGTCGTTGGCCATCGCGGCGATGATCGAGCCGGCCGCCATGAACAGCAGCGCCTTGAAGAAGGCGTGCGTCATCAGGTGGAACATGCCGGCGCTGAAGGCCCCGATCGAGACGCCGACCACCATGTAGCCGATCTGGCTCATCGTCGAGTAGGCGATCGCCCGCTTCAGGTCGGTCACCACCAGGGCGATCGTGCCGGCCACCAGCAGCGTCGCCAGGCCGGTGAAGGCGGCGACGTCGGCGGCGGTCGGGGCGAGGTCGAAGAGGACGTGGGTGCGGGCGATCAGGTAGACGCCGGCGGTCACCATCGTCGCCGCGTGGATCAGGGCCGAGACCGGGGTCGGTCCCTCCATCGCGTCGGGCAGCCAGGTGTGGAGCGGCAGCTGCGCCGACTTGGCGAAGGCGCCGACCAAGAGCAGCAGGCAGATCGCGACGATCGTCCACTCGTTGACGGCGAAGACTTCGGGGGCTTTGGCGAAGACCGCCTCGAAGTCGAAGGTCCCCAGTTCGCGGAAGATCAGGAAGGCGGCGAGGACGAGGCCGATGTCGCCGATGACGTTGATCACGAAGGCCTTCATCCCGGCCCCGGTCGCCGTC
>DASVWY010000069.1:0-4353 GCA_036392975.1 Solirubrobacterales bacterium
GCGCCGACGGGACTTTTGGCGAGGGCTTGGCGTCGGGCTTCGCGTAGGCCGCGTACCAGCCCAGCGTCGGTTCGTCGGCGGCGCTCGCCTTCGGGTTGCCGAAGAGGACGAAGTTGACCTGGCCCGAGGGCGGGAAGGTGAAGCTGAGGAACTTGAACCCGATCCCGTAGAGGACGAGGGTGTAGGTGTCGGGTTCGGGCGACTCCAGCGCCAGGGTGCGGAAGCCGATGTCGAAGATGCCCTCGATCGAGATCTGGCGCTTGGCACCGCTGGAGCCGGGCAGGCGCAGGCCGAGGAAGACCGCGTACTCGGGGGCGAGGTGCGGGCTCCAGGCGACGCAGAGGCTGGCGACGAAGCCGACCTCGGCGGCCAGCGCCCCCGGCGAGCCGAGGTCGAGGTCGAAGTCGAGCGAGAACCAGGGGAAGGCGAGCGGGCTCTGGGTCAGCGCCGACTGCACGCCCATGTAGCCGAGGCCGTCCGGGGTCGTCCCGGCTTTGCCCTGGCTGAAGGAGGAGACGGCGAGCGGGAAGTGGCGCAGCAGCGAGTGCTCGCGCGGTTCGGCGCTGGTGGCGACGTCGAGCCCGAGCTGGCTGGCGTCGAATTCGAAGCTGGCGACCGGCGGCTTGGCCTGCGGGTCGAAGCTCATCCCGATCACGAGGTTGCCGAAGGCGAGGCCGGTCGCCGGGTCGGTCGGCGCCTTGCGGCCGAAGGAGAAGGCGTCGAGCTTTTCCAGCGCCTTGAAGTCGAGCTGCCCCCAGAAGACGAACTGGGAGAAGGTCTTGCTCTTGGTGTCCTTCGCGGTCAGCGTCACGAACTGTCCCTTGGCTAGCACCACCGCGTTCAGCACCTGGCTCTCTACCTCGAAGACGGAGACCGCGCCGCCGGCGGTCTGGAAGGTGTAGGAGCCCTCGACCCGGCCGGCGACCGCGTGTTTCTGGTAGACGCCGTAGAGGCGGACGATGTTGCCTTCGCCGCCGAGCAGGGTCACGTGCTCGCCGAACAAAGTGTTGACCTCGAGCGCGACGATGCTCGAGAAGGCGGCGACGGCGGAGTTGAGGAAGAGGACCTTGAGCCGTTCGACCTGGAAGGCGAATTCGCCCGACCCCGGCGGCAGCTTCGCCGGCGCGGAGTAGTCGAGCAGGCCGAAGATCGAGGAGCTCGAGCAGGTCAGCTCGGTGCCGCCGGCGTCGATCTGCGAGAGCGCGATGCCGACGTGATGGGCGTAGAAGGCACTCTGGTCGATGCCGACGGCGAGGCCGGCGAGCTGCGCCGGCAGCGCTTCCAGGGGCGCCTCGACGTTGAGGGCGAGAACGCCGTTCCATTCCCGGTCTTCGACGGCGGCGAGGAATGCTGCGAAGTCGGTGTCCGTGCGCTCGACCCTGGAGATCGCCTCCAGTAGTTCTTCCGAGACTTCTTCGGGATGTTCGTTGAAGTGGTCGGGCGAGGCCCAGCTGCCGGTGTCGCCGGCCAGCTCGGCGATCGAGCGGTCGTGGTACTTGAGGATCAGCATCGTCCGCCGGCCCGGTTCCAGGTGCCAGTCGGCGGGCTTCAGGTCGAAGTCCCAGGCTTCGTCCCCTTCGCCCCCGACCAGGATCTTCGAGAACTCGTCCAGCGCCGCCATCGAGTTCGGCAGGGTCGCGACGAGGAACAGCTTGTTCGACTGGAAGGCTTCGAGCAGCTTGCCTTTGACTTCGGTCAGCTTCAGCTCGGTGTTGTGGCCGTCTTCCATCTTGCCGAGGACGACTTCGTCCCAGCTCGTCGCCCCCGGCGCGTAGGCGGCGAGCAGCCCCTGCGGCGTCGTGCTCAGCCGGCTGGCCAGGGTCGTGCGCGCCGCCTCGGGCTCGGCGGCGGGCGGCGTCGCCGCGGCGGCGATTCTCGCCCGCCGCAGCGGGCTGACCACCTGCGACTCGAGCTGGCCGAAGGCGGCGAGGCCCGCTCCGAGGCCGGCGTAGGGGAGCAGCGGAAAGGCGTGGGTGGCGGTGGGCCCTGGCGCCAGCCCCGCCGCTTCGACCGGTACCGCCGAGAGCGCGGTGAAGCCGACCGGAGCGAGGTCGCCGTGGTTGTAGAGGACCGACTGGTCGGGCTGGGCGAAGTAGGTGAGCGTCTTCGTGGCGCTGACCCAGGCGAAGGAGGTGGTCGGCGCGTTTTCGGGCTCGGGCTCGAGGCTCGTGTAGCCGGCCGGCTCTCCCGGGTAGAACCCGGGCGCGAAGGCGCCGGCGCCGGGGAAGAAGGAGAGGAGGTTGCCGCCGCTCCTCGCCAGCTGCACGTACTCGACCCCGGAGAGGCCGCACATCAGGTCCTTCCCCGCCGGCTGCAGCTCGAAGTCGCCGCGCGGGACCAGGTAGACCGGGTCGCCCGGGGTCGGCGCCGAGGCAAGCCGGTTGGGGGCAAGGACGAAGGAGGCGAAGCAGCTCGGCGCTTCGGCGCCGCTCAGCGGCCGCAGGCTGACTTCGTCGCCCAGCTTCGTCCGCAGGTTCGTGGCCTGCGGCCCGGGTGCGGTGCCGGGCTGGCCGGCGTCGGTGCCGTCGAAGGCGAAGAAGGTGCGGGCGCCGTCGAGCGGCGCCAGTGGATCGACGTTCCCGTGCAGCCTCGTCGCCGCTGACAGCAGCGGCACTCGGAGCGAGCTGAGGAAGAATTCGCTCGCAGGGGCCTGCGGGCTCTCGGGTTCCGGGGGGAGTGCGTAGAAGAAGCGCAGGCCGGCGTCGATCGCGTCGAGGTCGGCCGGCTGCAGGTGGGCGCCGAACTGCAGGCAGCCGGCGTGCTCCCCGGTCAGCGGCAGCGTCATCGCCGAGCTGAGCACGCCGACCCGGGCCGCGCCCCACTGCGCGCTCAGCGCCAGCCCTCCCGAAGCCGCCGCGGTGAAGGTGAAGGCGGTGGCGGCGAGGTCCTGGCCGACCGCGGTCCCGGCCGCCGCTTCGACTGCGATGCTGCCAAGCGGCAGCGAGGCCGGGAAGGCGAGCACGGCGCCGGCGCCACTGCCCTCGACCTGGATCGCGGCGCCGCCGGCCAGCCCCGCCGCCGGCACTTCCAGCCAGGCAAAGCGGGTGCCCGCCAGGCGGCGGTCTTCGAGGAAGGCCCAGGCGGCGTCGGCGAAGGCCCGGCCGCCGCCGGCCGGAACCGGCTCCTCGAGCAGCAGGTAGGCGCCGCGACAGGCGGTCCACGAGTCGGCGAAGGTGAGGGTGGCGGGCGGGTTGGGGGTTCCCCGCGGCAGCAGGTAGACGAGGCCGCCCGCCGGGGCCGGGGCTTCGGGGCGATACAGCTCTGTGACGTCGACGTCCTGGCGGAACTCCATCGACGTCGATCCTCTAGACCGGGATCGTAATGCTGTCGCCGGCGATCAGCGGCAGGTCGAAGAGCTCCGGCGTATAGGCCGGGAGTCCGTCGGAATAGATCGTGAAGCCGGTGGTGGAGCTGCCGACGACGCGCATCAGCAGCGGGGGGGCGCCGGGGTTCGCTTCGAGCGGGACCGGGGTGTAGCGCTCGATCACGTTGGTCAGCGTCGTCCCGAGCCGCACGTGCTCGATCGTGGTCAGTCCCTTCAGGGTGATCCAAACGGGGACTTCGGGGACTACCAGCGCGCGGCCGAGGACGACGAGGTAGAGCGGTTGCGCCTCCTTGTTCGAGGGCGGTTCGGGGAAGGAGGCGGTCGCTTCTTCGAGGGCCACGTAGGTTGGCGCCCCGACAAGCGTGAAGTTGCCGGCCACGGTCTTCCTCCCCGGGCGGCTCGGCGGTTCGACCTGCTGCGGCGAGAACAGCCGCCAGTGGGCGCGGGCGCCGCCGCTCGGTTCGAAATCGACGAGCCCGCCGGCGACGGTCGGGACGGTCACGGCGCCGCCGACCGTGGGGGCACGGATCGTCCCCAGGAACGGGTCGAAGGCGACGACCCGCGTCTCGCCGCCCTGCACCGAGCCGACCTCGGCGAGGATCTCGCCGGCCGGGAGGAAGCCGTTGTCGGTCCCGGCGGGGGAGATGAACTGGCTCGCCTGCGCTTCGATCCGCAGCCGCATCCCCGGCAGCACGTCGACGTATGGCAGCGTCTTCGGGTCCATGCCGGTGCTGAGCCCGTAGTGGAAGAAGAGCGTTTCCACCGGCGCCGCCGGGATCGCATTGGCCAGTTCGCGGGCGATTCGCCGCGTCGCCCCCGGGATCAGCGTTTCGCCCTCCAGGGCCTCGACCGCGGCGAGGAAGCCCCCGAACTGTTCCCGCAGCTTCGCCCTGGCGGTGGCTTCGGCCGACCAGATCGCGGGCCCGGCGCTGACCTTGGTCACCACCGTCTTCTGGTTGACCGGCTGCTTCGGCATCGCTTCGAAGCTGAGCGAGAATTCGCCGTTCGAGCAGGTGTTCGAGACCTGG
>DASVWY010000070.1:0-2282 GCA_036392975.1 Solirubrobacterales bacterium
GGACACAGCGGTGGGTGACGAATTCATCCAGGACCTCGCGCTCACCGGCCACGAGGGCACAGTCGCCGACCGCATGCACGGCACTGCCGCCTACGGCCGCTGCCGCACCAAGACAGGCACGATCCGCGCCGTCAGCAACCTCTCCGGCTACTGCTTCAACCGCAGCGGCAAGCTGATGATCTTCTCGATCCTGATGGCGAGCGTCTATGACCTCAGCCTCGCCCACCGCGAACAGGACCGCGTCGCGGCGATGGTGGCGAGCTACTGAGGGCGCTTGCCTCGGCGGTCGTCGCGCTCCTCGAGGTAGAAGAGCGTGCCGAATCCAATAATGAGCGCGAGCAAGCCAACCAACTGCATCGCACCTTCTCCCGAGTTCCTGACGATAAAGCCACCGCCGAAGATGATCACCGCCATCACCGCCACCGCGATGTTGGGATTCCGCATACTCACGTCAGACAGCGTATCGAAATGTTATGTCTGCGATCATCAGCAGCGCTCCGGCGGCTCCACCCGCGTATCCGCCTTTTAGAACCTGCCACTCGAACTTACGTCTCGGCCAGGCCAATACGAGGCCGACCAGGCCCGTTGCAAAACCACCCAACAGAATGCCCGCGCCTACCGCCGCGGCGCCGCCCTCGATCAACGTTGTCAGCGGGCCCACCCGCGCGAGTTCCATGCCTGGATCCTCGGAGCTGGCCGATCACGAGTGGTGCGTCAAACGTGTCGAAACAGAAGATTCTCCTGGGCGAAAGCGTTACCGAAGCTACCCGAGCAGCGCGCGCAATCCCGCCTCGTCGAGCACCTCGACGCCGAGCTGCTCGGCCTTGGCGAGCTTCGTACCCGGGTTGTCGCCGGCGACGACGTAGTCGGTCTTCTTCGAGACCGAGTTGGTCACCTTGCCGCCGGCGGACTTGATCAGAGCGCCGGCCTCCTCGCGGGTCAGCTCCGGCAGGGTCCCGGTGAGGACGAGCGTCCTGCCTTCCAGGGGGCCGCCTGCCGCGCGTCGTTCGGAAGGGTCCTGCTCCAGCCGCAGCCCCTTCTCGCGCAGCTTCTCGACCAGCGCCCAGGTGCGCTCGTCGGCCAGCGACTCGGCGATCTGCACGGCCATGATCGGGCCGACGCCCTCGACCTCCTCGATCCGCTCGGGATCGGCGACGTGCAGCTCGTCGATCGAGCCGAAGTGGTCCGCCAGCGCCTCCGCGGTGACGTAGCCGACGCCGGGCAGGCCGAGGGCGTAGAGAACGCGTTTGAAAGGGCGCGAGCGGGAGGCGTCGATCGAGGCCAACAGGTTGCGGGCCGAGACCTCGCCGAAGCCCTCCAGCCCGACCAGCTGCTCCTCACGCAGTTCGTAGATGTCGGCGACGTCGGCGATCAGGCCTTCCTGGAGGAAACGCATCGCCTGCTTTTCCCCCAGCCCGTCGATGTCCATCGCCCCCTTGCTGACGAAGTGTTTGACGTGCTGGAAGGACTGGCCGGGGCAGCCGGCCCGGTTGGGGCAGATCGTGAAGACCGAGTCCTCCGGCTTGACCGTCGCCGTGCCGCAGGCCGGGCACTTCTTCGGTGGCTTCACCCGCCGCGTCCCCTTCGGGCGCCGCTGCACCAGGGGCGAGACCACCTGCGGGATCACGTCGCCGGCCCGCATCACGACCACCTCGTCGCCGACCCGGACGTCCTTGCGCGCCAGGTCCTCCTCGTTGTGGAGGGTCGCGGTGGAGACGGTGACGCCGCCGACGTGGACCGGCTCCAGCATCGCGAAGGGGACGAGGTGGCCGGTGCGGCCGACGTTCCAGACGACCTTGCGCAGCGTGGTCGTCGCCGTCGTCGGCGGGAACTTCCAGGCGATCGCCCAACGTGGCTCGCGGCCGACCACGCCCAGCTCCCGCCACATCGCTCGCTCGTCGATCTTGACGACGACGCCGTCGATCTCGTAGTCCAGCTCCTCGCGCCGCTCCTCCCACCAGCGGCAGCGCTTGACGGTCGACTCGATCCCCTCGTGGTGGCCGGTGTCCGGATTGACCTTGAAGCCGTGCGCCGCCAGCCACTCGACCTCCTCGGTGTGGGTGGCGAGGTCGAGCCCGGGGGCCGCCGCGATTGCGTAGCACCAAATCGAGAGCGGCCGTTCGGCGGCAAGCGCGGGGTCGAGCTGTCGGATCGAGCCGGCGGCCGAGTTGCGGGGGTTGGCGAAGGTCGCTTCTCCCGCCGCGGCGCGTCGCTCGTTCAGGGCTTTGAAGTCGGCGATCGGCAGGTAGACCTCGCCGCGGACTTCGAGGCGCGGCGGCGCC
>DASVWY010000071.1:0-15434 GCA_036392975.1 Solirubrobacterales bacterium
CGAGCCGCGGGACACGCTCTCCATCGGCTACTACGCCGACGGCACCGAGCAGACGCTCTACCTCAAGGACTGGGCGATCGCGGACGAGGCGCTGAGCGGCAAGCCGGAGCCCTACCGCCGCCTGGACACGGCCGTGCTCGAGAAGCTCATCCTGATGAACGCGCTCGGCCTGTCAGAGGACGACATCTCGCACCTGCACGGGCTCGACTACGCCCGCACGCCGGAGCTGGCGCGGGCCAACGTCGACGCGGGTGAGGCGAACGCCGCGTTCCTGATGAACGCGAGCCCGGTCGAGCGCGTGCGCGACGTGGCCGCCGCGGGCGAGAACATGCCGCCGAAGTCGACCTACTTCTTCCCCAAGGTCCTGACCGGCCTCGTCTTCAACCCGGTCGGCTGACGGAGCCGCGGCGTAGGATCACGCCGTGGTCAAGATCTACACCAAGAAAGGCGACGACGGGACCACCTCGCTCTGGTACGGCGGCCGGGTCCCCAAGCATCATGGCCGCACCGAGGCCTACGGGACGCTGGACGAGGCCTGTGCCCAGTTGGGTGTGGCGCGCGCGCTCTGCGGGCCCGAGGAGGCCGAGCTGGCCGGCGACATCCTCCGCCTCCAAGACGCCCTCTTCGTCGCCGGCGCCGAGCTGGCGACGGCGCCGGAGGCGGCTGAGCGACTCGAAGACGGGATCAGCCGCACGACCGAGGGGATGGTCGCGGCGCTCGAGCGGCGGATCGACCATTACATGGGACAGGTCGAGCTGCCACCCCAGTTCGTCATCCCCGGCGGCACCCAGCTCTCCGCCCAGATCGACGTGGCGCGGACGACGATCCGCCGCGGCGAGCGCCACATCACCGCGCTGAAGGAGTCGGGCGAGCTGATCGGCGAGACGGTGATCCACTTCGTCAATCGCGCTTCCGACTTCGCCTACGCGATGGCCCGCTTCGCCGACGTCGACGATCCGGCGCTCTTCGAGGGCCGGGGTCGGGCCTGACGGACACGATGCGGGTCGTCGCCCGTCGCCGCAAGGGGTTCGTCCACGACGTCGACATCGAGGACGGCGCCCACAGGCTGGTGGTCGACGAGCCGGTCGCGGCGGGCGGCGCCGACGCCGGCCCCTCCCCCACCCGACTGCTCGCCGCCGGCCTGGCGAGCTGCATCGCGATCACGATCGAGATGTACGCGGAGCGGAAGGGGTGGGACGTCGGTGCGGTCGAGGTCGAGGTAGACGTCGCCTACGACGGCTTCGTGCCGAACGCCTTCGCCGCCACGATCCGCCTTCCGGCCGAACTGGACGATGAGCAGCGCGAGCGCCTGCTCGCGGTCTCCCGCAAGTGCCCGGTGCAGAAGGTTCTCTCGGGCGCGACGCCTGTCGCTCTTACGCACCGGATCGAGGCGGTCTGATGGACCTCGGGCTGAAGGGCCGCGCCTGCGTCGTCACCGGCGCCAGCCGCGGGATCGGTCGCGAGACCGCGCGGCTGCTCTGCGCCGAGGGGGCCGGGGTGCTGTTGGTGGCACGCAACGAGGAGCGGCTTGGCGCCGCGGCCGAGGAGACGGCGGCCGCCGGGGTCGAGATGGGCGGCCGAGCGGAGGCGCTGCAGCTCGACGTCACCGACGACGACGCCGGCGAGCGCATCCTGGCCGCGGCCCAGGAGCATTTCGGCGGGCTCGACGTCCTCGTCAACAACGCCGGCGTCGCCCAGTGGCGCGACCTCGACGAGGTGCCCGACGAGGACTGGCGCGCCCAGTACGAGCTGAACGTGATGGCGCCGCTGCGGGCGATGCGGGCGGCGGCGCCGGCGATGGTCGAGCGCGGCTGGGGCCGAATCGTCAACGTCTGCTCGACCGCGGGCAAGCGTCCCTCGGCGGCGATGCCCGAGTACTCGGTTGCGAAGGCGGCCGAGCTGTCGCTCTCGCGCCTCTTCGCCGACCGCTACGCGAAGCACGGGGTACTGGTCAACGCGATCTGTCCCGGCCCGGTCGAAGGCGAGCTGTGGATGGAGCCGGGCGGGCTGCTCGACCAGTCCAAGGAGATGTCGGGGGCCGCGAGCCGCGAGGAGGCGCTGGCGAACGCCGGTTCGAAGCGGCCGATCGGCCGTCTCGCCGAGATCGAGGAGATCGCCGCCGCGATCGTCTTCCTCTGCTCCGAGCGCGCCTCCTACGTCAGCGGCGCCGCCTGGTCCGTGGACGGCGGCACCGTCCAAGTGATCATTTGATCCGCCTGGCGACTTTTTCGCGTATATGACGCAAAAGTCGCCAGAGGTCGATGCAGCGGTGCTGCTACCCCTATACGGCTGGCCGGAGGAGCCCGGCCTCGTCTTCACCGAGCGCCGCGCCGACCTGCGGCGCCACGCGGGCGAGATCTCCTTCCCCGGCGGCCGCCCGGACGAGACCGACGCCGACCTCGCCGCCACCGCCCTGCGCGAGGCGCAGGAGGAGATCGGCCTCGACCCGGCGTCGGTCGAGATCGGCGAAGAGCTGCCGACCACCGGCACCTTCGTCACCGGCTACCGCATCCACCCCTTCGTCGGCCGCATTCCACACCCCCGCGATCTGGACCTGAAACCGAACCCGGCCGAGGTCGAGACCGTCCTCACCTTCTCGCTGGACCTGCTGCGCGAGGGCTACGAGATGCGGCGCCTGATCCGCCGCGGCATCCCTCTCCACACGCCAACCTACGAGGTCGAAGGCCACCTGATCTGGGGCGCAACCGCCCGCATCTTGGGTGATCTACTCGCGCGGGTCTGAGGCGGCGTAGCCAAGCATGGCAAGGACGCAGGGAGCGTGGCGTGCTCTGCACGCGAGCGACCGAGGACACCGCCAGGCGCCGGTTACGACGTCTCAGACGGCTGGGGGACGATGCGGATGTAGGGCTTTGGCTCCTCCCAGCCCTCGGGGAAGAGCTCTTTCGCTTCGTCGCCTTTGACCGAGCCGGAGATGATCACGTCGTCCCCCTGCTGCCACTGGGCCGGGGTGGCGACTTTGTGCTTGGCGGTGAGCTGGAGCGAATCGATCACCCGCAGGACCTCGTCGAAGTTGCGGCCGGTCGTCATCGGATAGACGAGGATGAGTTTGATTTTCTTGTCGGGACCGATGACGAAGACGTTGCGGACGGTCTGGTTGTCGACGGGCGTGCGGTCCGCGGCGTCGCCGGAGGCGTCCGCCGGCAGCATTCCGTAGAGCTTGGAGACGTTGAAGTCGGCGTCGCTGACGATCGGGTAGTTCGGCGCCGTGCCTTGCGTCTCGGCGATGTCCTTCGCCCACTCCTCGTGCTTGTCGGTCGGGTCGACCGAGAGGCCGATGATCTTCACGCCTCGCTTCGCGAACTCGGGCTCGATGCTCGCCATGTAGCCGAGCTCCGTCGTGCAGACCGGGGTGAAGTCCTTCGGGTGCGAGAACAGCACCGCCCAGGAGTCGCCGATCCAGTCGTGGAACTTGATCCGGCCCTCGGTCGTGTCGGCCTCGAAATCGGGTGCTACGTCGCCAAGCTGCAGAGCCATGAACCTGCTCCTCTCGGATCCTCGTTCTGGTTATTCCTCAATCCCTATCCGAGTTTAGAGATATCGATTTCCCGCCCGACCAGCTCGTGAGGGATGCGCCAGCGCTCGCCAGCGGTTCGGACCGCCGTTTTCCCGCGCTCCAGGACCGCTCCCTCGACGCTGCCCGCCGCCTCGTAGACGAACTTCCTCACCGGCGTTTCGACCAGCCGCTCGAGCACCCGTTCGAGCCGCTCGCCATGGATCGCGGCAACGTCTTCCGGATCGCCCCTTGCCGAGCCGAGCAGCCAAACCACGGTCGCGACGTCGCCGATCGAGTCGAGGACCGTGCCGGGGCTCAGTGGATCCGCAAGCGCCGGCTCGATCCCGGCGGCCTCGATCGGCGCCAGCCCAGCCTCGCGTCGGCTGGTGCCGCGCACTGCCCAACCCTGCTCCAGCAGCCGCTCGCCCAGCAGGCGCCCGCGGCAGCCGCA
Organism: Solirubrobacterales bacterium; assembly: GCA_036392975.1. Taxonomy (GTDB): domain Bacteria; phylum Actinomycetota; class Thermoleophilia; order Solirubrobacterales; family 70-9; genus VRUE01. The sequence goes on from DASVWY010000071.1 coordinate 3,966, forward strand.
GCCGACGATCAGCGCTCGCGCCACCGCATGCGCTCCAGCTCCTCGGCTTCGACCTCGGAGCGCAGGGCGGCCTCGTCGATCTCGGGGGCGCCGCGGCGGCGGCGCATCTCGTTCTGGGCATCGAGCATCTGCTGGATGTCCTGAATCTCGTTTTCCGCTTCCACCTGCGGCGAGCGCGTCGGCTTCCAGTCGACCAACTCGGCGCTGCTGCCCTGGTAGTAGTGGCCGACCACCACCAGGACGCCGACGAGGAGACCGATCATGCCGATCGCGATCAGGACGAAGTCCACGGAGCCCAGGATAAGCCCGGAGCGAGGGCCGCAAGCGTCTCCGCGTCGACCAGCCGCTTAAATCCCGGCCATGGCCGAGGCCTATCTCGTCGACGCGATCCGGACCCCGATGGGCGCCTACCGCGGGGCGCTCTCCAGCGTGCGCGCGGACGACCTCGCCGCCCACGTCGTCGCCGCGGTCGTCGAGCGAACCGGGGTCGACCCGGAGCGGATCGCCGACGTCTACTTCGGCGCCGCCAACCAAGCGGGCGAGGACAACCGCGACGTCGCCCGCATGGCGGCGCTGCTGGCGGGACTGCCGGCGAGCGTGCCGGGGGCGACGGTCAACCGGCTCTGCGCCTCGGGCCTGGAGGCGGTCAACGCGGCGGCGCGGGCGGTCAAGCTCGGCGAGGGCGATTTTTACCTGGGCGGGGGCGTGGAGTCGATGAGCCGCGCCCCCTGGGTAGTCGAGAAGCCCGAACGTGGGCTGCCGCGGGGGCCGCAGACGATGCACGACACGACCCTCGGCTGGCGCCTGATCAACCCTCGAATGGACGAGCTGGGCGTCTCGACCGAGTCGATGGGCGAGACCGCCGAGAACGTAGCCGAGCGTTTCGGGATCGAGCGCGAGGCGCAGGACGCCTACGCGCTGCGCAGCCACCAACGGGCGCTCGCCGCCGCCGAGGCGGGGCGCTTCGCGGAGGAGATCGTCCCGATCGAGGCGCCCCACGGCCGCGGGACCGTCACCGTCGAGGCCGACGAGGGGCCGCGCCCCGATGCCTCGCTGGAGAAGCTGGCCGGCCTGCGGCCGGTCTTCCGCGAGGGGGGCTCGGTCACCGCCGGCAACGCCTCGACCCTCAACGACGGCGCCGCCTGCACGCTGATCGCCTCCGAGGCGGGCGTCGAAGCGCTCGGCGCCGAGCCGCTGGCGCGCGTCGTCGCCACCGGGGTCGCCGGCGTCGACCCCGCCTACATGGGAATCGGTCCCGTGGAGGCGATCCCCCGCGCCCTCGCCGCCGCCGGGCTCGACCTCGCCGACATCGACCTGATCGAGCTGAACGAGGCCTTTGCCGCCCAGGTGCTGGCTTGCGTCAAGGAGCTCGGCCTCGACCAAGAGCGCCTCAACGTCAACGGCGGCGCGATCGCCCTCGGTCACCCGCTCGGCTGCTCGGGCGCCCGCCTCACCACCACCCTCGTCCGCGAGCTGCGCCGCCGCGGCGGCCGCTACGGCATCGCCACCCTCTGCGTCGGCGTCGGCCAGGGCCTGGCAACCGTCTTCGAAGCGGTGTGATCGACCCCGTCCCGTCCCTGAAACCTTTTGCAGGCTATGACGTGTAAAAGGCTTCAGGTAGCCTCGCCCCCCGCTGATGGGAACCGGAACCGTGAGTGAGCTGGCCAGCGTTGACGGGCGGATCGAGCCGACCGCCGAGGCCGTCGTCCCGCTGCGCGACGACGGGCTCTACCGCGGCGACGGGGCCTTCGAGGTGATCCGGCTCTACGAGGGGCGGCCGTTCGCGCTCGGCGACCACCTCGACCGGCTCGGGCGCTCGGCGGCGGCGATCCAGCTCGAGTTCGACCGCGCCGCGCTGGAGCGCGAGATCGACGCCCTGCTCGACGCCGCCGGCGATGCCGACGGGCAGCTGCGGCTGATCGTCACCCGCGGCGGCCGCCGGATCGCCGCCATCGAGCCGCTCCCCCCGCACGGCGAGAGCCTGCGGCTGGCGACCGTCCCCTACTCGCCGAGCGTCATCCTCAACGGCGTCAAGTCGCTCTCCTACGCGGCGAACATGCAGGCGACGCGACTGGCCGAAGCGCAGGGCGCCGACGAGGCGGTCCTGGTCCAGCCCGACGGCACCGTGCTGGAGCCGCCGACCTCCTCGATCTTCTGGGTCTCCCCGCAGGGGACGCTGCGCACCCCGGCGCTCGACAACGGCGTGCTCGAATCGATCACCCGCGACCGGCTGGTCAAGGCGCTCCACGTCGAGGTGGGCGCCTGGCCGGTCGCCGACCTGCGCGCCGCCCACGAGGCCTTCCTCGCCTCGACGACGCGTGAGATCCAGGCCGTCTCGGCGATCGACGGCAAGGACCTGGCCGAGGCGCCGGGGCCGCGGACGCGCGAGGCCCAGGACGCCTTCGCCGCGACGCTGGGGCGCGAGCTTCGAACCACCGACGAGAAGGAGTGAGATGGACTTCCAGCTGAGCGACGAGCAGCGCCTGATCTCCGAGGCGGCGCGCGAATTCGCCGACAAGGAGATCATCCCCAGGGTGCGCGACAACGACCGCGCCGGGCGCTTCGATCGGGAGCTGGCCAGCAAGCTCGGCGAGGTCGGCTACCTCGGCGCCCCGGTCGCCGAGCGCTACGGCGGCCGCGGCCTCGACTACCTCGGCTACGGACTGATCGTCGAGCAGGTCGGCCGCGCCGACTCCTCCGCCCGCACCGTCGTCTCCGTCCAGACCTCGCTGGTCGCCGGCTCGATCGAGAAGTGGGGCACCGAGGAGCAGAAGCAGAAGTGGCTGCCGCGGCTCTGCTCGGGCGAGGCGCTCGGCTGCTTCGGCCTGACCGAGCCCGACACCGGCTCCGACGCCGCCAACCTGCGCACGCGGGCGACCAAGACCGACTCCGGCTGGTCGATCAGCGGCCAGAAGATGTGGATCTCGCTCGGCAACTTCTCCGAGCTGGCGCTGATCTTCGCCCAGACCGATCCCTCGCTGAAGCACCGCGGCCTCGCCTGCTTCCTGGTCCCGACCGCCAGCGAGGGCTTCACCACGCAGGAGATCCACGGCAAGCTCGGTCTGCGCTCCTCCGACACCGCCGAGCTCTCGCTCGACGAGGTCGAGGTGCCCGACGAGGCGATGCTGGGCGAGATCGGCGACGGCTTCAAGGTCGCGATGAGCGCCCTCGACAACGGCCGCTACAGCGTCGCGGCCGGGTGCGTCGGCATCTGCGACGGCTGCGTCGACGCCTCGGTCGCCTACGCCAAGGAGCGCAAGCAGTTCGGGGTGCCGCTGGCGCGCTTCCAGTTGGTGCAGGAGATGATCGCCGACATGATCCTCAAGCGCGACGCCTCGCGGCTGCTGGTCTACCGCGCCGGCGCCCTGAAGGACGAAGGTAAGCCGAACACGACGGAGACCTCGGTCGCGAAGCTCTACGCGACCGAGTCGGCGGTCGAGTGCGCGAACCTGGCGATCCAGGTCCACGGCGGCGCCGGCTACGTCGACGACTACCCGGTCGAGCGCTACCTGCGCGACGCCCGCGTCACCACCCTCTACGAGGGGACCTCGCAGATTCAGAAGATGATCATCGGGCGCGCCGCCACCGGGATCAACGCGATGACGCCGATGGTCGCCGAGTAGGCCGATGCCCGAACTGGTCGAGACGACCCTCGACGACCACCGCGTCGCCCTGCTGCGACTGAACCGGCCCGAGGCGCGGAACGCGCTCTCGCCGGAGATGATGGAGGAGATCGCGTCCGAGCTGGAGCGGCTCGACCCCGACCCCGAAGTGCGTTGCATCGTCATCGCCGGCTCGGAGAAGGTCTTCGCCGCCGGCGCCGACATCAAGGCGATGAGCGAGCGCAGCTTCGAGGAGGCGCTGCGACACCCCGCCGCCTCCTTCTGGCGCCGCGTCGCCGCGGTGAAGACGCCGCTGGTCGCCGCCGTCTCCGGCTACGCGCTGGGCGGCGGCTGCGAGCTGGCGCTGGCCTGCGACATGATCGTCGCCTCCGACACGGCGCTCTTCGGACAGCCGGAGATCACCCTGGGGATCATCCCGGGCGGCGGCGGCAGCCAACGTCTGGCGCGGGTGCTCGGCAAGCAGCGGGCGATGGAGTACGTGCTGACCGGGCGCCGCTTCGACGCCGAGATGGCGCTCGAGATGGGCCTGGTCAACCGGGTCGTCAAGAAGGGCGGTTGGCTGCAGGAGGCGCTGGAGCTGGCCCGCACGGTCGCCGAGCGGCCGCCGATCGCCGCCCGGCTCGCCAAGCAGGCGGTCCTCACCGCCGACGAGACGGGCCTCTCCGCCGGCCTGGAGGGCGAGCGGCGCCTCTACGAGCTGGCGATGGCGACCGAGGACCGGGTCGAGGGCATGGTGGCCTTCCTCGAAAAGCGCGAGCCGAAGTTCAAGGGGCGCTGAGAATGGCGAACCTGTTCGAGCCGGACTTCGAGGAGGAGAGCACCCAAGGCGGGTTCGCCTGGCAGCGGGCGCTGGTCGGACGACAGGCCGGCAGCGAGCGGCTCGGCGCCAGCCTCTATCGCCTGCCACCCGGAGAGGCCGCGTTCCCGATGCACTACCACCTCGGCAACGAGGAGCTGCTGATCGTCGTCGAGGGCGCGCCATCGCTGCGGACGCCGGACGGGGAGCGCGTCCTGGAGCGCGGCGAGGTGGTCGCCTTCCCGCGGGGGGAGGCCGGCGTGCACCAGATCGTCAATCGCAGCGACGCCGAGGCGCGCTTCCTCTTCGTCAGCGAGATGAACGCCCCCGATGTCGTCGTGCGACCGGAGTCGGGCAAGCTGAGCGCCTTTGGTCGCCCCCCCGGCGGTCGCGGCGAGGGAATGCACCGCATCTTCTTCGAGCGCGACGAGGCGCCGTTCTGGGAGGGTGAGGAACCCCCTCCGGCGGCGCGATGACGGTCGAGCGGATCGGCGTCGTCGGCGCCGGCACGATGGGCAGCGGGATCGCCCTGCTCGCCTGCCTCGGGCGCTACGAGGTCCGCATCCACGATCCCGTCGCGGCGGCGCTCGAAGGCGCCCAGGCGAGGGTCGACGAGAGCCTGGCCAAGGGCGCGGGAAAGCGCTGGAGCGAGGAGGAAGCCGAGGAGGCCAGCGGCCAGCTGCGGCTGGCCGAGACCGTCGCCGACCTCGCCGGCTGCGACCTGGTCGTCGAGGCCACCCCCGAGGACCTGGCTCTGAAGCGCCGCCTCTTCGCCGAGCTGGCTGACGCCTGCGGACCGGAGGCGATCCTCGCCAGCAACACGTCCTCGCTGCGGGTGGCGGACATCGCCGCCGAGACGCCACGCCCCGCGCGCGTCGTGGGCATGCACTTCTTCAACCCACCGCAGCTGATGAAGCTGGTCGAGGTCGTGGCGACCGAGGACTCGACGGCCGAGGCGCTGGACGCCGTCACGCAGGTCGGCGAGCGGATGGGGCGCACGCCGATCCGCGCCAAGGACAGCCCCGGCTTCATCGCCAACCGGCTCGCCCGGCCCTTCTCGCTGGAGTCGCTGCGGATGCTCGGCGAAGAGGTCGCCGACGCGGCGACGATCGACCGCGTCTGCCGCCTCGGCGGCGGCTTCCGGATGGGGCCGTTCGAGCTGCTCGACCTGATCGGCCTCGACGTCAACCTCAGCGTCGCCCGCTCCTTCTACGAGCAGGGCGGCCAGCCGGTGCGCTGGCGGCCGAGCCCGATCCAGGAGCGGATGGTCGCCGCAGGCCGCCTCGGCCGCAAGAGCGGCGAGGGCTTCTACCGCTACGACGACGAGAGGCGCCGCGAGCCGGATCCGGAGCTCGGCATCGAGGGCCCCACCCTCGACCCCAACGAGCTGGCCCGCATCGACGCCGCAGGCCCGCGGATCCTGCCCCGCCTCGTCGCCCAGATCGCCAACGAGGCCTCCTTCGCCCTCGAAGAGGAGGTCGGCTCGCCCGAGGACATGGACAAGGCGATGCGGCTCGGCTTCAACTGGCCCCACGGTCCGCTCGAGCTGCGCGATCTGATCGGCGCCGAGCGCGCCGTGCAGCTGCTCGAGGAGCTGCGCGAGCGCCATGGCGGCGCCTACGCGCCAGCGCCGAGCCTCGTCGCCACGGCAAAGCAGGAAAGCAGATGACCGTTAACGATTTCGAGGAGGCGCGGCGCGGCCTCATCGCCGCCTTCGACCCGCCGGTGGTCGAGAGCGAGCGCGGGCGCACGGTCTGGGACCTGCGGCCCTACGACTTCCTCGACGGCGAGCCGCCCGAGACCGTCCATCCGAGTCTCTGGCGGCAGAGCCGGCTGACCCGGATCGCCGGCCTCTTCGAGCTGGCGCCGGGTGTCTACCAGTTGCGCGGCTTCGACCTCTCGAACATGCACGTGATCGAGGGCGACGAGGGGATCGTCGTAGTCGACCCGTTGATCTCGGCCGAGACGGCGGCGGCGGCGTTGGCGCTCTACCGCGAGCACCGGGGAGATCGCCCGGTCACCGGCCTGATCTATACCCACAGCCACGTCGACCACTTCGGCGGCGCCAGGGGCGTGCTGACGCCGGAGGAGGCCGAGGCACGTCGCGTGCCGATCCTCGCCCCGGCCGGCTTCCTCCACCACGCGGTCAGCGAGAACGTCTTCGCCGGCACCGCGATGGGACGACGCGCCGGCTACATGTACGGGGCGCTGCTCGGGCCCGGTCCCGACGGCCAGGTCGGATCCGGCCTCGGGCAGACGACCTCGCTCGGCACGATCACCCTGGTGCCGCCCACCGTCGAGATCGACGCGACCGGTCAGGAGGAGGTCGTCGACGGCGTCCGCTTCGTCTTCCAGCTGACGCCCGGCACCGAGGCGCCGGCGGAGATGAACTTCTTCCTGCCGGATCGCGGCGCCCTCTGCATCGCCGACAACGTCGCCCGCTCGATGCACAACATCCTCACCCCGCGCGGGGCGCTGGTCCGCGACCCGCGCGTCTGGGCCCACTACCTCGATGAGGCGATCGACCTGTTCGCCGGCGAGGCCGAGGTGCTCTTCAGCGGCCACCACTGGCCCTGCTGGGGACCGGAGCGGATCGTCGACCTGCTCGAGAAGCAGCGCGACCTCTACAGCTACCTGCACGACCAGACCCTGCGCCTGCTGAACAAGGGGCTGACCGGCCCCGAGATCGCCGAGGAGATCGAGCTGCCGCCCAGCCTGGCCGCCGAGTGGCACTGCCGCGAGTACTACGGCTCGGTCAGCCACAACGTGAAGGCGATCTACCAGCGCTACATGGGCTGGTTCGACGGCAACCCGGCCAACCTCTGGCAGCACCCGCCGGTCGAGGGGGCGCGGCGCTACGTCGAGTTCATGGGCGGCGCCGAGGCGGTCCTGGCGAAGGCGCGCGAGTCCTTCGAGGCGGGCGACTACCGCTGGGTTGCCGAGGTGGTCAACCACGTCGTCTTCGCCGAGCCGGAGAACGCGGCGGCGCGCGAGCTGCAGGCGGATGCCCTGGAGCGCCTCGGCTTCGGCGCCGAAAACGCGACCTGGCGCAACTTCTTCCTGATGGGCGCCAAGGAGCTGCGTGAGGGAATCGCCGGCACCCCCACGTCCCCCGCCCCACCGGACATCGTCGCCAACCTCTCGGTCAGCCAACTCCTCGACGCGATGGCGATCCGCCTCGACGGCCCCCGCGCCTGGGATCGGCGCCTGCGGATCGACTGGTTCGTAACCGACCCCGACGAGCAGCACGCCCTGACCCTGCGAAACGGCGTCCTCAGCCACCGCCCCGGCGGTCATGGCCCGGAGGCCGAGGCGACCCTCGTCGTCGAGCGGCAGGCCCTGAACGAACTGCTCCTGAAAACCGCCGACCTCGCCAAGCTGGCCGAGAGCGGCCGCCTGCGCGTCGAGGGCGAAGCGGAGAAGCTCGGTGAGCTGCTGGGGCTGCTGGACGAACCCGACCCCGGCTTCGCCATCGTCACGCCCGACTGATCGGTCTGGTTGCAGTCACTTATAGGTATCTTTCAAGTCCTCTGAACCTGCAACAGAGGAGGCGCCTTGAAAGCAAAGATCGCTGTCGCGACGATCGCCGTCGCCGCGTTCGCCCTGCCTGCCACTCCGGCAATGGCGTATGACCGCGACTGCTCCGACTTCAGCACCTGGCGAGCGGCCCAGAAGTTCTACAAGCGCCACGGCGGTCCCCAGCGCGATCCGCACCGGCTCGACGCCGATCGCGACGGCATCGCCTGCGAGAGCCTGCGCTAGAGGTAGCGCACGTTTGGCTCAATTCCGCTTGAGCCGGAACATCGTCGCGTCGACGTAGCACCAGCTCCACTCCTCGCCCGGCTCGGCCGAGCGGATGACCGGGTGGCCGGTTTGGTGATGGTGTTGCGTCGCGTGCCTGCCCTCCGAGTTGTCGCAGCAACCGATGTGGCCGCAGCTCTGGCACATGCGGAGGTGCACCCACTGCATCCCCTCCGCCAGGCACTCCTCGCAGCCGGCAATCTCGGCTGGCAGATCGAAGCGCTCGATCTCGCGGATGTGGGTGCAGGAGGGCGTCCGACGACCTTAGTCGACGGGGGTCGGTGGCTGGCGAGGTTCCGTGTGCAAGGGTTTGCGGATGGGAAACGCTCGAAGCGGCGGCGAGGCGATCACCTCCGAGGGCATCGCGGCCCTGCGCGAGGAGATCGCGCAGCTGGAAGGCAGCGGCCGCACCGAGATGGCGGCCAGGATAAAGGCGGCGCGGGAGCTGGGCGACCTCAAGGAGAACGCCGAGTACCACATCGCCAAGGAGGACCAGGCGCACCTGGAGACGCGGATCAAGCGACTGCGCCAACGCCTCGACACCGCGGTCGTCGTCGAGGTGGACGGAGCCGCCGACCGCTTTGCCTTCGGTCGCAGCGCCGAGGTGCTCGACGAGGAGAGCGGCAAGGTCAACACCTGGACGCTGGTCGGCTCGACCGAGGCCGACCTAGCGGCCGGCCGCCTCTCCGCCGAGTCGCCGATCGGCCAGGCGCTGCTCGACGCCGAGCCCGGCGTGCCAGTGAAGGTCGAGACCCCGCGCGGCAGCCGCAGCTTCGTGGTCCAGAAGCTGCTGAGCTGATCAAGGCCGCGCCGGCGGGGTCAGGTCGATCGCGAGATCCTGCGCCAGAGCGGAATCGACGCCGAGCTGTCGCAGCGCCGCCAGCAGCTCCTCCTGCCGAGGCTGCCCGAAGGCAAGGCGATAGACGCCCATCAACGCGACCAGCTCCTCGAGACGGTGGCGGTCGACGCTCATCGGCTCGAAGGGAACGTGGCGCTCGATGCGAGCCTCTCCCGGGAACACCCAGTAGGGGTGAAGGCCGCCCGCCTGCTCGGGGGCGGCGGCGAACATCGCCGCCCAGGGATCCCCGGGGGCGGCGGCGAGCCCCTCCGCGCGATGGGCGGCGGCGAGGTTGCGCCGTACCGCGTGGTTCTTGAAGCGGTGAACCCTGCCCTCGCGCTGCTCCAGGTCGACGGGATTGTGCGGCAGGTTCCAGTGGACGACCGCGTGGGAATAGAGATGAAAGTCGAGTCCCTCCTGCCCGATCGAGGTGCTGGCGACGACGAACGGCCAGAAGGGCGAGTTAAACGCCTTGCGCACGGTGTCGAGCCGCTGCACGGCCTGCTCGTCCTCGCCTTCCCCCCGGTCCAGCCGCAGCGCGATTCGGCTGTGGAAGGCAATCGGGCGATCCGCCCGCACGGTGCCGTCGGCGGCGATCGTCCTGCCGCGCAGCGGCGCCGCCGCGACTCCGATCGCCTCGCCCGCGGTCCCCGTCACCGCGGCGAGCCGATCCTCGACGTCCGCGCCGCCGGTCCACTCGCTCAGCGCGTGCACGTACTCGTCGAGAACGGCCTGAAGGTTGCCGTTGACGCAGTAGTTGAGCGCGGCCCGCCAGTGTGCGCCCTCGCCCCTGCGCCGGCGCGTGCGCGCGGAGACGGTGGTCCGCACGATCGCGACCGACTCCGGCAGGTTGAACAGCAGGCGCAGGGCATTGGCCACGCGCAGCGCGGCGATCCCGAGCTGGGCAGCGTCGGCGCCCGCAAAGGAACGACGCAACGCCCGCAGGGCGCACGGCCCCGGGCCGCCGACGCCGACATGGGCGAGGACGCTCGCAAGATCCGCCGGCACCGCGCCCAGACCCTCGTCGGAGGTCAGCGCGGCGTGCAGCCGGTGCAGGTGCTGGGCCCAGGCGCCGCGGTCGTCGTCGGCGCCCAGCGCCTCCTCCCGCAGCCAGGCGGACACGGACCCTGGCCGAGCGCGCTCGTCGAGCCGGAGCAGGGCCACCGAGTACCAGAGCGGGTCCGCGGCCCCGCCGCCCCCGGACAGCTCCAACCTCCGCAACGCCCCGCGCAGGTTGCGCTCGGCCGCGTCCAGCACCGCGGGCCGCTCCGCGGGCCCGGCCCGGGGGTCCAGCCGCTCGGCCAGAACCAAGGGGTCGGTGAGGCGCGCGAGCTCGTGCCCCGGCAATACCGGCAGCAACTCGGTCAGCCTGCCGTCGGCACGCCACTGGAAGGGCTGCCCGACGGACTTCCGGCCCTCAGCCGAGTTCTCGACCGGGCCGGGCAGGCGACCGTAGATCCTGCGATCCATCTGGAACGACGTCAACGCGGCGATCGCCTTCGGCACGACCTTCCAGCGCGAGAAGACGAGCCGCTTGGTCGCCAAGCCCGCCCGGTCGAAAGGCGGGCCGGGCGCGTAGTAGGGCAGGCTCGGCGGCAGCCACAGGCACTTCCAGGCACCCTCCTCGTCCATCTGGCGGACGAGGCCCCGCAGTCGCGCGTTGCCGGGATCGAAGTCCCGGTAGCGGCGCACCGCGTCGCGTTCGATGCGGACCTTGACGGGAAGTCGCCTCCCCACCCTCGCCCGATCCTCGAAAGCCCGGGTCAGCGCGTAATTGTCCATCAGGTTGAGCGGATAGGGCGCCGACTTCCAGAACTCGACGACGTCGCGGACCTGCAGGCTCGAGGCCAGACGGTCGAGGTCGGCGTAGGCACGCAGGTCGGCCGTGCTCACTTCCGCCCGCAGTGCCTGCTCGGGCGCAATCTCGAGCATGCCGTTGCGATCGCCCGCGGCACCGAGGCGCTCGGTTCGGCACATGACTCGGATCAGCTCGGCGCGAACGGCGTCTCGGGCCGTAGCGACAGGCCGTCCATCGCCACCGGCGGAGGCGGTCAGCGCCGTCCGGTACTCGGCCGTCGCCCGACGCAGCCGCGCGCTGCGCTCGGCGTCGTCGAGCAGAAAGTCGACGGTGCCGAGGAAGTCGCGGTAGTGGTCGTCGGCGCCGAGCTCGTGGGCGCGCGAGAACATCCGGTAGGGAGTCGCCGACAGGAGCAGCGACTTGCAGCCCGGGTAGGCGAACAATTTGTGCGCCAGCCTGCCGGTCTCCGTGTCCGCCGCGAGCAGGCGCGGAAAGCGCTGGAACTCGTCGAGGATCACCAGGTCCGGCTCGAGGGCCTCGATGCAGGCGTCGGCGAGCTCATGGCGAAGCGCCGAAACGATTCTCGTCCGCTCGCCGCGGCCCGCGTTCGTCT
>DASVWY010000072.1:0-6125 GCA_036392975.1 Solirubrobacterales bacterium
CCCATAGGGACCCTAAGCTGCGGCACGTCCCGAGCGGACGGGTAGGATGGGGGGCGTGACCGTCGTGCTCATAGTCGTGGTGGCGATCGTCGTCATCGCGGTCCTCTACTACATCGGCAAGCGCAACTCGCTGATCGCGGCGCGCAACCGGGTCGACGAGTCCTGGAGCGGGATCGACATCCAGCTCAAGCGACGCCACGACCTGGTGCCGAACCTGGTCGAGACGGTCAAGGGCTACGCGGCGCACGAGAGCGAGGTCTTCGAGAAAGCGACCAAAGCGCGGGCGGAGGCGATGTCCGCCCGGAGCGTCGGCGAGACCGCCCAAGCCGAGCAGCAGCTGACCGGCGCCCTGACCGACCTGCGGGCGGTGGCCGAGAACTACCCGACGCTGCGCGCGACCGAGAACTTCCAGCAGCTGAGCCGCAACCTGACCCAGCTCGAGGACGAAATCCAGGCCGCGCGCCGCATCTACAACTCCAACGTGCAGGCCTACAACACCGACATCCAGCAGTTCCCGGCCTCGATCATCGCCGAGCGAGGCGGCTTCGAGGAGCGCGAGTTCTTCGAGATCGAGGCTTCGCAGCGCGAGCCGGTCGCGGTCAGCTTCGACAAAGACTGAACCGCTTTAAGCTTCCGACCCATGACGACGACCGAGGCGACCCTCTGGATCTGCGAGAGCTGCGGCTTCATCTACGACCCGGCGATCGGCGATCCCGACGGCGGCATCCCGCCGGGAACCGCCTTCGAGGACATTCCAAGCGACTGGTTCTGCCCCGTCTGCGGAGCGCGCACGTCAGACTTTCGCCCGCTTGAGCCTGGAGAGGCCTAGGGCCGCGGGTCCTGTCACGGCGGCCCTCCCCCATGTGCTCGGACGCGCTTCGCGCGCCCTCCGCCATGGGGGACCCCCGCCGCCGTGCCACCCGCGGCAGTAGCCGTCGCCATGACTCATGACTACGACTGGATAGTCGTTGGGTCGGGATTCGGCGGATCCGTGTCAGCTCTTCGTTTAGCTGAAAAGGGCTACAGCGTCGCGGTGCTCGAGTGTGGGAAACGATTCTCAGACGACGACTTTCCGAAGTCGACCTGGGACCTGCGTCGCTATTTCTGGGCGCCGCGGGTCGGGCTGCGGGGGATCTTCCGCCTCAGCACCTTCAAAGACGTCGCCGTCGTCAGCGGCTGCGGCGTCGGTGGCGGCAGCCTCGGCTACGCCAACACGCTCTACGTCCCCCCCTCGCCCTTCTTCGAAGACCCCCAGTGGGCCGACCTCGAGGATTGGGAGCAGGCGCTCGCCCCCCACTACGAGACCGCCCAGCGGATGCTCGGCGTCGTCGTTCACGAAGACGACGACGACGCCGACCAGCTGCTGCGTGAGTTCGGCGAGGAGATCGGCGTCGGCGACACCTACCGCAAGACCCCGATCGGAGTCTTCCTCGGCGAGTCGGGCGAGACCGTCGCCGATCCCTACTTCGGTGGCGAGGGACCGCAGCGCACCGGCTGCACCCACTGCGGCCGCTGCATGGTCGGCTGCCCCGTCGGAGCGAAGAACACCCTGGTCAAGAACTACCTCTGGTTCGCCGAGCACCACGGCGCCACCGTCACCCCGGACCGCCTCGTAACCGACATCCGCCCGCTCGGCGGCGGCGACGGCAGCGAGGGTTACGCCGTGACCAGCGAGCGCTCGGGGATGCTGCGCCGGCGCGGGCGCCGCACCGTCACCGCGGGCGGCGTCGTCGTCGCCGCCGGGCCGCTCGGCACCAACAAGCTCCTGCAGCGCTGCCGGCTGGGCGGCTCGCTGCCCCGCATCTCCAATCGCCTCGGCGAGCTGGTCCGCACCAACAGCGAGATGATCCTCGCCGTCACGGTGCCGGAGGACTACCCGGGTGACCTGACCAAGCGGGTCGCGATCAGCTCCAGCATCTACCCCGACCCGCACACCCACATCGAGACGGTCAGCTACGGACACGCCGGCGACTCGATGAGCACCCTCTACACGCTGCTGGTCGGCGACGGCACCCGGGCGACGCGACCGCTGAAGCTACTGGCGCAGATCCTCCGCCACCCGGTCAGATTCGTGAAGACGCTGTGGCCGCGCGGCTGGTCGCGCCGCACGATCATCCTCCTCGTCATGCAGACCCTCGACAACGCGATCGCCCTGCGTCCGAAGCTGAAGCGCTCCGGCGATGTGCGCCTGCAGACCGAGCAGGACCCGGAGAAACCGAACCCGACCTTCATCCCGGTCGCCAACGAGGCGGCCGAGTGGCTGGCGAAGCGAACCGGCGGCGTCGCCCAGAGCTCCGTCACCGAGGCGCTGATGAACATTCCAACCACCGCCCATATTCTCGGCGGCGCCGTGATCGGACACGGCCCCGAGGACGGCGTCGTCGACGCCGACCAACGCGTCTTCGGCTACGAGAACCTGCTGGTCTGCGACGGCGCCGCGATCCCGGCCAACGTCGGCGTCAACCCGTCGCTGACGATCACCGCGCTGGCCGAGCACGCGATGTCGAAGGTCCCGCCCAAAGAGGGCGCCGAGCCGCGCGACCTGCCCGAGGCCGCGCGGCCGGCAGTCAGCTCCTAGCGCATCGGGGCTATGTAACTGTGAGGTTGACCGGGTTGCCGGCTGTGTCGGTCGCTCTGAGTGTGATGGATCCTTTCAGCGAACCGTTATGGTTTGTCCCGAGGAAGGTGCAGATACCCGCCTCGTAAAAAATCGCGATGTTTTCGATTGTGAAATCCGTTGTGAGGGCGTGTTTGCCGTTTTCCACCACTGTTGTGTAGCTGACCCCGCTGACGATCTGATCGGGGATTTTGATTGTGCAGTTGGGGTGATGGATTTCGATGAATTTGTCTCCGCACAGGAACCAGAATGTGGCATGCGTTTTTTCGGTGGCCTTGAATGTGTACGTGCACCCGTTCGTTGTAACGGTGACGTTGTGAGTGGCAGATCCTTCTGTCCTGCATGTTTTATGGGTTGGCGTGACCGTGAATCCAGCCACTGTTTGAGCTCCAATCACGCCGCTGTACGAGTCTTCCAGGCATTCGATGGGCGTGCCGCCGTCGACCGAGAATTTGGTGTTGTGGGTACCGCCCTCGGTTCCGGTGACGATCGCATGAGTGCCGTCCACCACGAAATGCCCGGTGACTTCAGCCGAGGCGTTGACGGCGATGGCGGAAACCGCCATCGTGGCCAAGAGGCCAAGGCCCAGTGCTTTGAGCTTGCGGGTCATCTTGTTTCCCTTCTATTCGATCGGGCGCCTTCGTTGCGCTCCCCGGCGCCTGTCCCGTCGGGACAGGACATGAATAGGGCATCGGCCGCAAATGCTCAAGGGAAATGAAGCGAAGCCGGCCGGCGGATGCCGGCCGGCTTCGACGCGCTACTGGGCGCCGGCGAAGCGCTGGGCGACGTAATCCCAGTTGACGACGTTCCAGAAGGCGTCGATGTATTCCGGGCGCTTGTTCTGGTACTTGAGGTAGTAGGCGTGCTCCCAGACGTCGCAGCCGAGCAGGGCCACGCTGCCGTCGGCTATCGGCGAGTCCTGGTTCGGGGTCGAGACGATCGCCAGCCCGGAGCTGTCCTTGACCAGCCAGGCCCAACCGGAGCCGAAGCGGGCGATGCCGGCTTCTTTGAACTGGTCCTTGAAGGAGTCGAAGGAGCCGAAGGTCTCGTCGATCGCCGCGGCCAAGTCGCCGCTCGGGGCGCCACCGCCGTCGGGACTGAGCATCTGCCAGAAGAGGGAGTGGTTGTAATGGCCGCCGCCGTTGTTGCGAACCGGCCCCTGCTTGTCGCCAGGGAGGCTGGAGAGGTTGCGCAACACGTCCTCGACGTCGCGGTCGGCCCACTCGGTCCCCTCCAGGGCCGCGTTCGCTTTGTCCACGTAAGCCTGGTGGTGCTTGTCGTGGTGGACCCGCATCGTCGCCTCGTCGATGTGGGGCTCGAGCGCGTCGTATGCGTAGGGAAGGTCGGGAACCGAGAAAGCCATGGGAAGTCTCCTCTTCGATCGATTTGGAAGCCGCACGGAGCCTAATCGGCGCCGGGTTTCCGGCGTCGTCTCACCGGGTAGCCGCTCCTCAACCCGCGATATGGGACCTACAGGGTGCCGCACGACTCGTTTCGGGTTCAAGGGCGGTTTCGAGGGGGATGTACCTTCCAGCGTCCAAGCGATGTCAGCAAAGCGGCAAAGAGATGCGATCGAGCCGGCGCCAAGCCCGGGAGCTGACGAGCGCCTCACCGGCGAAGCGGAGCTGTGGCGGCGCTTCGCGCAGACCCGCGATTCCTCGATCCGCGAGGAGCTGGTGCGGCGCAACCTTCCCTTCGCGAAGCGCCTCGCGCTTCGCTACCGCGGCGCCAGCGAGTCGTTCGACGATCTGCTCCAGGTCGCCAACCTCGGCCTCCTCAACGCGGTCGACCGCTTCGACCCCGACCGCGGCATCCCCTTCACCGCCTTCGCCTCTCCGACCATCCTCGGCGAGCTGAAACGCCACTTCCGCGACCGGGTCTGGACCGTGCGGGTACCGCGCGGCCTGCACGACCTGATGGCGGAAGTCGACAAAGCGATCACCGAGCTGACCAAGAAACTGCAGCGCTCGCCCTCGGTTGCCGAGATCGCGGAGCTGCTGGAGATCGAACAGACCGACGTGCTCGAGGTATTGGAGGCCAACCACAACCGCCGCCCGCTCTCGCTCGATCGACCCGCCGGCTCCGACGACGCCGAGGACACAGCCCCCGCCGAGTGGGTGGGCAGCGAGGACGATGGCTACGAGCTGGTCGAGGGCCGGATCGCGCTCGACGCCGCGCTGCCCTACCTGGACGAGCGCGAGCGACTCGTCCTACGGCTGCGCTTCGCCGAGGACATGACGCAGTCGCAGATCGCCGAGCGGATCGGTCACTCCCAGATGCACGTCTCCCGGATCCTGCGGCGGGCGCTGGCGCGAATTCGCGAGCAGATCAGGGAGCAGCAGCGAAGCGGATGACGAGGTACTCGCCGTCCCCGGACTCCTCGACGGTGAGATCGTCCGCCAGCACCTCGAGCGAGCCGCCGACGTCCGGGACTTCCAGTTCCTCGCGGATCGTTTTGGCGGCGCCGGGATCCATCGGCCCCAGCCGCAGCTCGATCTCGCCCTCGCGGTCGTCGAGCCCCAGCCGCACCCGTCCGTCGGCGAAGCGCGAGGGCGCGGCGGCGGCGATCGCGTCGGTGACGAGGACGGCGTCGGAGACGCGATCGACGGTGAGGTCGCGGCGAGCGGCGAGGGCGCCGACCATCCGCGCCAGCACCGGCCCCAGCAGCTCCGGCCGGTCGGTCACCAGCTCGGTCGTGTCGACCCCTGCCGGTTCGAGCGAGACCTCGTCTTCGGCGCCGTTGGTGCCGCCGCCGTGCAGCGGCACCCGCATCGTGATCTCGGTGCCGCGGTCGAGGCCACCGGCAATCGCGAAGCTGCTCGAGAGGGCCGCGATCAGCGACAGGCCCAGCCGCAGGCTGGGGCGGTCAACGTCCGCCTGCGGCCTCATGCCGACGCCCTGGTCGCGGACGATCACGGTCAGACCCTCGTTGTCGGGGTTCGCTTCGACGCTGAGCGGTCCCGGCTCGCCGCGGTAGGCGTGGACGACGACGTTCATGCAGGCCTCGGTGACGACCGTTTTCAGGTCGGCCAGGCTCGGTTCGTCCATCCCGATCTGCTCTGCCATCCCGGCCAGTGCGTGCCTGATCACCGCAACGTTCTCGGCTTTCGCGGGAAGCATCATCTGAAGCCCCCTTGGCTTTTGGATCGTCGAGCTGTCTGCCATGAACCGCAATCCCCGCTGGAAAGCAATGTTTCCCGCGGCGCCGAGCATATTCGCCCAGCTACTCGTCCTCCGGTACCCCTGGCGTCGGGTGGCAAACCAGGCCTCAGTGGCGACACCACATTCCTGCGGTAGGATCGCTGCGTGGATCCGGCGACGTTTGAGGTGCAAACCGAGGAGCTCGAGGGTGGGATTCGCGCCTTCACGGTGCGTGGAGAGCTCGATATGAACACCGCGCCCGAGCTGGAGCGCGCGCTGAACGACGCACTCGCCGATGAGGAAGCTTCGATCATGCTCGACCTTTCCCAATGCGAGTTCATCGATTCGACCGGAATCGCGCTGATCG
>DASVWY010000073.1:0-2440 GCA_036392975.1 Solirubrobacterales bacterium
CATACCGAGGGCCTCGTCTGCCTCTCCGGCTGCGCGGGGGAGGGAGCGGTGGCCGGGGCCTGGGAGCGGGGCGATTCGGCCGGGGGCGCGGCGCTGGCCAAGCGCCTGCTGGGCGCCTTCGGTCGCGACCGCTTCCGGGTCGAGCTGCAGCGGCCCTACTGGCGCCACGACCGTGCTCGCAACCGCTGGCTCGCCCGCCTCGCCGAGCGCCTCGGCGTCCCCTGCGTCGCGACCGGCAACGTCCACTCCCACGCCCGCCGCCGCACCCACCTGCAGGACGCCTTCGTCGCCGTGCGGCTGGGGACGACGCTGGAGGCGAGCGAGCCCCGGCGACGCGGCAACTCCAGCTCGGCGCTGGCCTCTCCGCGGGCGATGGCGAGGCGCTTCGCCGAGCACCCCGAGGCCGTCGCCGAGACCCTGCGGCTCGCCGAGCGGCTCCGCTTCGACCTCACCGCCGAGCTGAGCTACCGCTATCCCGGCGCCGAGGATCCCGGCACAGACTGCAAGCTGGCCGGCGTCTGCCAGGCGAAGCTGGCCGAGCGCTATGCCGGCTCGCCCTACCGCCGCGAGGCCGAGCGGCGCTTGGAGGAGGAGCTGGCGACGATCGCCCACCTCGGCCTCTCCGGCTTCTTCCTGCTGCACCGCGACCTGCTCGAGCTGGCCCGCGAGGTGGCGCTGGAGGTGCGCGGACGGGAGTCGGCCCGCTCGGTCCTGCCGCCGGGGCGGGGGCGAGGCTCCAGCGTCAGCTCGATCGTCTGCTACCTGACCGGTCTGTCCCACGTCGACCCGGTCGAGGCAGAGCTCTTCGCCGGTCGTTTTCTCAACGACGAAGCGACGACGATGCCCGACATCGACCTCGACTTCCCGCGCGACATCCGCGAGAAGCTGATCCCCCGCGTCCACGAGCGCTATGGCGCCGAGCGCTCGGCCCTGGTCGCGGCCTTCCCCACCTACCGTGCCCGCGGCGCCGTCCGCGACCTCGGCAAGACGCTGGCGCTGCCGGCGGAGGAGATCGAGAGGGTGGCGAAGGTGGTCGGCTTCCACGAGCGCGCGGGCGAGATCGAGCGCGACGTCGTCGCCGCGATCGGCGTCCGCCGCGCCGCTGCTCCCGGCTGGCGGGCGCTGATCGAGCTCTGCGGCGAGGCGATGGGGCTGCCCCGCCACGCCTCCCAGCACCCCGGGGGGATGGTGATCTCGACCCGGCCCCTGCTCGACGTCTGCCCGCTCGTGCCGGCGGCGAAGGAGGGCCGCCAGATCGTCCAGTGGGACAAGGACTCCTGCGCCGATGCCGGCTTCCTCAAGATCGACCTGCTGGGCCTGGGGATGCTCTCCGCGGTCGAGCGTTGCGTCGAGGAAGTGGGCCGGACCCGCGGCGAGCGGATCGACCTCTCGCGGATTCCGCTCGACGACGCCCAGACCTACGAATCGATCCGCGCCGCCGAGACGACCGGCGTATTCCAGATCGAGAGCAGGGCCCAGATGCAGATGCTGCCGCGCACCCAGCCCCGCAACCTCGACGACCTCACCGTGCAGGTGGCGCTCGTCCGGCCCGGGCCGATCCAGGGCGGCGCCGTCCACCCCTACATCGAGCGCCGCAAGCGGCTGCGCGAGAACCCGGGCTTTCAGGTCCCCTGCGAGCACCCGCTGCTGGAGCCGGTGCTGCGCGACACCCTCGGCACGATCGTCTACCAGGAGCAGGTGATCGAGGTGGCGATGGCGCTGGCCGGCTTCTCCTCGTCCGAGGCGGAGGGTCTGCGGCGGGCGATGAGCCGCAAGCGCTCCGAGGAGGCGCTGGGGGCCCACCACGAGCGCTTCGTCGCCGGGGCGGTCGAGCGCGGGGTGGAAGAGGGGACGGCGGAACGCGTCTGGGGGCAGATCCAGGGCTTCTCCGGCTTCGGCTTCCCCAAGGCGCACTCGGCAGCCTTCGGCCTGCTCGCCTACCAGTCGGCCTGGCTGCGGATGCACTACGCGCCCGAGTTCCTCTGCGCGCTCCTGAACGAGCAGCCGATGGGCTTCTACCCGCCCGACGCCCTGGTCCACGAGGCGCAGCGCCGCGGCGTCCGCCTCGCCGGCCCCGACGCCAACCGCAGCCATGTCCTCTGCCACGTCGAAACACCGCGCACCCCCCGCCGACGGGACGAAAAGTCGCCTATAGGACGACAAATCGGCCCATCGGCGGCGGAGGTGCGGGGCGGGCTGGTGGTGCGGATCGGGCTCGGCTACGTGAAGGGGGTGCGGAAGGAGGAGATGGAGAGCCTGGTCGCCGAGCGCGAGCGGGACGGCGCCTACGCCGGGATCGCCGACCTCGCCTCGCGCTCGGGCGCTGGCCGCGACGGCCTCGAGCGCCTCGCCTGGGCCGGCGCCCTGGACGACCTCGTCGGGGACGTGCCGGGAGTTGACCACCCATATGGTGGGTCAACTCACGGCACGTCTCGCCGCG
>DASVWY010000074.1:0-2842 GCA_036392975.1 Solirubrobacterales bacterium
CTCTCGACGGTGACGCCGGCCGAGACCGGCACGATCACGGCGACGGTCTGGCCGAGCAGCTTCGGTGCCGCGCCGAGCTCGTAGACGTCGTCGAGGAAGCCGACGGCGGCGATCAGGATCGCGCCTACCAGGATCGAGCGCGTCTCCTCTTCCCACGGCAGCCAGATCAGGCCCGCGGCGAGCACGCCGACGAGGATCGCCAGCCCCCCCAGGCGCGGGGTCGGCGCTTCGTGCAGCTTGCGCTCGCCCGGGAAGTCGATCGCGCCCACACGGCGGGCGAGGCGGTCGGTGAGCGGTACCAGCAACAGGGCCAGCACCCCGGCGAGAAGGAAGGCAAAGAGCGCGTCGAGGGCGTCCGGCATCCGAACCAGGCTAGATCGCGTACCTGTCGAACCAGAGCGTGAACGCGATCAGGCCCCAGAGCTGGCGGCTGAGGTCCTCCTGGCCGGAGCAGTGGCGGTCGAGCAGCGAGGCGACCGTGGGCGGGTCGAGGCACCCCTGTCGGGCCAACGTCTCCGCCGCCAGCGTTTCCCGCGCGAAGCCCTGCAGCGGCCCGCGCAGCCAGGCGGCCACGGGGATCGAGAAGCCCTGCTTGGGCGCGCGCAGGATCTCCCGCGGCAGCAGCGGCGCCAGGGCGCGGCGCAGCAGCCGCTTCTTGGCCAGGCCGCGGACCTTGAGCGGCGTCGCGAGCTCATGCGCGAAGGCGGCGACCTCGTTGTCGAGGAACGGAACGCGCAACTCCAGCGAGTGGGCCATGCTGGCGCGGTCGGTCTTGACCAGGAGGTCGTCGACGAGGTAGATCCCGAGGTCGACGTCCTGCAAGCGGGCCAGTGGCTCCGCCCCGGCCGTCTCCGCGTAGCGCTCGCGGTAGAGGTCGACGGGGTCCCAGCCCGGGTCACGCCCCCCCATCAGCGCCGCCGTCTGCGCGGGAGAGAAGATCTCCTTCCAGGCGTGATGGCGCTCCAGCGGCGGCAATCGGGCAGCCCGCACGAAGCGCTTGGCTTTGTAGTCGAAGCTGACCTTGGAGTCGGAGCTGGGAAGCGCCTCGACCAGCGGCGCCGCCAGTGCTGCCAGGCGGCCGACGCGTGGCGCCAAGAGGTCGGCGACGTAGGTGTAGTAGCCGCCGAAGAGCTCGTCGCCGCCCTCGCCGGAGAGCGCGACCTTGACCTCGCCCGCCGCCAGCTCGGAGACGAGGTAGGTCGGCAGCGCCGAGGAGTCGCCGAACGGCTCGTCGAAGGCCTCGATCAGCTTCGGCAAGAGCTCCGCCGCGTCGGGGCGGAGGACGATCTCGTGGTGGTCGGTGCCGTAGCGCTCGGCGACCAGCCGGGCGCGGTCGAGCTCGTCGAAGCTGGCCTCCTCGAAGCCGACGGAGAAGGTCTTCACCCCCGCCCCCTGCTCGCCCGCCGCGAGCGCCGCCAGGCCGCCCGAGTCGACTCCTCCCGAGAGCAGTACGCCGACCGGCACGTCGGCGACCAGGTGGGCACGGACGGAGTCGCGCAGGGTCTCGCGCAATTGCGTCGCCAACTCGCCGGCTGGGCCGCGCCGGGCGCGCTCGGCGGAGACGGGGCGCGGCCGCGCGTAGCGGGACTGCGTCAGCTCCCCCCCGCGCCAGACCGCCAGGGTTCCGGCGGGCAGCTTGCGCGCCTCGGCGAAGACGGTCAGCGGCGCCGGGATCGAGTTGAAGGCAAGGAAGGCAGCGACGGCACGCGGATCGATCTGGCGCGAGAACCCCGGCTGCTCCAGCATCGCCTTCAGCTCCGAGGCGAAGCTGAGGGTCCCGCCGGCGACGCGGTAGTAGAGCGGCTTGATCCCGAAGCGGTCGCGGGCCAGCAGCAAGGTTTTCGTGTGCGAGTCCCAAACGGCAATCGCGAACATCCCCCGCAGGCGCTCGACGAAGCCCTCGCCGTGCTCCTCGTAGAGGTGGGCCAGGACCTCGGTGTCGGAGTGGGTGCGAAAGCGGTGCCCGCGCCGCTCCAGCTCCGCCCGCAGCTCGCGGTGGTTGTAGATCTCGCCGTTCTGGACGACGGTGACGCTGCCGTCCTCGTTGGAGATCGGCTGGTCGCCGTGCTCGAGGTCGATGATGGACAGCCGGCGCGCTGCAAGGGCCACCCCGCCATCCCGGAAGAGCCCGTCGCTGTCGGGCCCGCGGTGGACAAGCCGGGCGCTCATCCGCGCCACCGCCTCCAGGTCCGGGACCGCCCCCGGCTCCGCCATCGCCACGCCGCAGATGCCGCACATGGCCGCGCAGTCTGTCAGCCGCAGGGGGACGTGCCGGGACTTAGCGGACCCTATGGGTACTCAAGTCGCGGCACGTCCCGGCGAAGCGGGGCCGCGGCCGGCGACCTTGGCGACGGTCGCGAGGAGGACGCTGAAGTAGAGCGAGACCGAGCGGTCCGCGATGTACTCCATGTCGTGGGCGAGCTTGTCGGCCCACGACTCCTCGCGGGTCATCCGCGTCTGGGCGAAGCCCGTGACGCCGGGGCGGACGACCAGCCGCTGCCAGTACTCGGGGATCTCCTCGCAGAGCTCGGTGAAGAAGGCCGGCCGGATCGGTCGCGGCCCCACCACCGCCATCTCGCCCCGCAGGACGTTCCACAGCTGCGGCACCTCGTCGAGGTGGACCTTGCGCAGCACCTTCCCCACCCGCGTCACCTCTTCTTCGGTCCGCCGCGAGAGCTCCTCGCCGAGATAGGGACCGAGCCGATCCTCGGCATCGGGTTTGAGCGTCCGGAACTTGTACATCCGGAACAGCGCCCCCGCCCGGCCGACGCGGGCGCCGTGGTAGAAGACCGGCCGTCCCGAGGTGAGAGCGATCGCGACCGCGGTCAGTGCCAGCAGCGGC
>DASVWY010000075.1:0-5655 GCA_036392975.1 Solirubrobacterales bacterium
TGCTCCGTGCCAGGGCACCGGGAAGCCGGCATGGAAGGCACGGTGACGGTCGAGTAGAGCGCGGGGTAGGCTCCCGGGCAACTGTGAACCCGCCCGAGCTGAACACGCTGCGAATCGAGGTCGACGGCGAGATCGGCACCCTCACCCTCGACCGGCCCGACGCGCTCAACGCGATGAGCCCGGAAATGATCGGCGAGCTGACGGTGGCCTTTGCCTGGTGCGCCGACCAGGCCCCGCTGCGGGCGCTGGTCGTCACCGGCGCCGGCAAAGCCTTCTGCTCCGGCGGCGACGTCAACTGGTTCAAGACCGGCGTCGAGGAAGAGTCGATCGACCTGCCCTCGCAGGTGAGGCGCGGAGCCGAGGCGCTGCACCAGGCGATCGTCGACCTGCGGCGGATTCCCTACCCCGTGATCGCGGCCGTCAACGGCCCGGCGGCCGGCGCCGGATTCTCGCTGGCGCTCGCCTGCGACACCCGGATCGCTTCCAGCGCGGCCTTCTTCGCCTGCGCCTACGGCCGGATCGGTGCTTCTCCCGACGGCGGCATGACCTACTTCCTCCCCCGCGTGCTCGGACCGAGCCGGGCCCTGGAAGTCCTCCTCAACGACCCGAACATCAACGCCGAGAACGCTCTCTCGGAGCGGATCGTGGCGGAGGTGGTCGAGCCCGACGAGCTGCTCGACCGCGCCCGCGCCAAGGCCGAGAAGCTGGCGGCGAAGGCGCCCTACTACGTGAAAATGGCGAAGTGGCTCTGCAACCAGAGCATCGAGAACAGCCTCACCGAGCACCTGCAGCTGGAGCGCCACGGGATCGCCGACAGCATGGCGACCGAGGACCTGCGAGCGGGAGTGACCGCGTTCTTCGCCGGCGAGACGCCCGTCTTCGAGGGCCGTTGAGCTCAGGCTCGGGTTTTCCGGGCTGCAATCCGGTTACAGTGCCTGAGAGCCCGCCTTCAACGGAAAGTATTCGTCGATGAAAAGGTCGCCGCCCTGCTCGCCCTAGCACTCGTCTCAGCCGCGCTTGTCGCCTGCGGAGACGATGACGACGGAACCACGACGACGACCACCGGCGGCGAAGCCACCAACGGCGCCGCGACCGGTGGCGGCGGCGGTGCCGGTGGCGGGTCGACGCTCCAGATCGAAGCCGATCCCGATGGCGGCCTCGCTTTCACGCCTGACCTTCTCACCGCCGAAGCCGGCACCGTGACGATCGACTTCAACAACCCGCAGCCGGTGGCCCACGATGTCAGGGTCGAAGATTCGGGCGGCGCCGATCTCGGCGGCACCGAAGTCATCACCAGCAGCGAAGAAAGCGCCACCCTGAAAAACCTCAAAGCCGGTCAATACGTCTTCTATTGCTCCGTGCCCGGCCACCGCGAGGCCGGCATGGAGGGCACGCTCACGGTCGAATAGACCGCGGCGACGAATCGGTTTGCGGGCGCTTTGGGGTCAACCTAGCGCCGATGAGGCGCCTGTCGAACAAGCTCGTTCCGCTTGCCGCCGCGATCGCCGCGCTGGCGATCGCGGCCTGCGGCGACGACGACGGAGAGTCGAGCGCAAGCCCGGCGAACGACCGCGCGACCTTCGAGAAGGAACATCCCGGCAGCGCCCTGTACGGCAGCCCGCCGCTCGAGTTCGAAGCCGACCCGGGCGGGGAGCTCGCCTTCACCACCGACGAGGTCAGGGCCAAAGAGGGCAACGTGACGATCGAATTCACGAATCCCCAATCGACGCCCCACAACGTCACCGTCGAAGCGGTAGGCAACGGCAAAGAGGAAACCCGAACCATCTCCAACGACTTCGCCGCCGTCACGGTGACCCTGAACAAAGAGCAGGACTTCATCTTCTACTGCTCCGTGCCGGGCCACCGAGAGGCGGGCATGGAAGGGAAGGTCGTCGTCGAATAGGGCGTCGGCGGAGGGCGCGCGCTACTCGGCCGGCGCCATCACGCGGGTGACGCTGTCGCCCACGAAGCACGGCTTCTCGTTGCCCTCGACCTCGAGGGTGAAGCGCGTTACCACCTGCCACCAGCCGTCGCCGACCTCGTCGACGGAGACGACCTCGGCCCGGCCGCGGACGCGCGAGTCGACCGGGACCGGGGCGGGGAAGCGGATCTTGTTCCAGCCGTAGTTGACGCCGAGGGCGAAGCCGGTCGAGGAGATCATCTCCTTGCGGAAGCCGTCGACAAGCGAGAGGGTCAGGTTGCCATGCGCGATCGTCGTCCCGAACGGGCTCTCGTTCTTCGCCCGCTCGACGTCGACGTGGATCCACTGGTCGTCGCCGGACAGCTGGGCGAAGGCGTCGATGTCCTCCTGGGTCACGGTCCGCCACTCGCTCGGACCAATCTCCTGCCCGAGCAGCGACTGCATCCCCTCTACGCCTTGAACCTCAACGGTTGCCATCGCGCGGCAGTCTAGACGTGGTCCGCCCTACGTTGCCGTCAACCGAAGCGGTGCGTAGCGCGCGATGACCTGGAAGTCGACGTCGGCAGTGAGCAACTCGGCGTCATTTCGTATCGCAACGACCGCGATCAGGCAGTCGACGAGGTTGCGTGGCGTCCGCCCACCTCGGCGGCAGAGCCGGTGCAGCTCGGCAGCGCTCTCGTAGTCGGCGGGGCCCTCCACGGGGAGGAACTGCTGGGCATAGAGGAAACGCCGCAGTCTGTTGCGTTCAGCGTCGTCGCGGGCACCCGCCAGGACCTCCATCAAGACCACGTCGGTGATCGCCAGCTCGGCCTTTTCCTCCAGCAGGGAACGTAGCGCCCGAGTCACGCCTCCGGCGCCCCGGAGGAAGTCGATCCAAGCGGAGGAGTCGACGATGGTCACCACTCGGGAACCTCTTCCGCCGGCCGAATCTCATCGAGGTCCCCGGCCCATCCGGTTCCCTCCATCGCCAGCATTTCCTCGCGCGTCATCGTTTCGCCGACGAGTTTTCGCAGCGCATAGTCGACCGCCTCGCGCTTGCTCCGCAGGCGGTAGATGCGCATCGCGCGCTCGATCAGCTCGTCGTCGATCTCGATGTTCGTCCGACTCACTACACCATCGTACACCTCAAGGTGTGTAACGGCGCTCGTCACGAGATCAGCCTCACTTCGAACGTCGGCGCGACCAAGGCGCCGGCCCCGTCGAGCAGAGCCAGGATGCGGCTGACGTAGGCCTGGGTCTCCGGGTAAGCGGAAACGCAGTTGCAGGCTTCGACCGGGACCGGGCCGGCGTTGTAGGCGGCGAGGGCGAGCGACGGGTCGCCGAACTGCCGCAGAAGGTCCGACATCAGATGCGCCTGGGCGTCCATCGCTTCCTCCGGATCGAAGGGGTTTTGCAGTCCGTATGCGGCCGCTGTCGAGGGAATGAACTGAGCGATGCCCTGGGCGCCCGCCGGTGAGGTAGCGAATGGGTTGAAGTTCGACTCCGCCATCAACTGAGCTGCCAGCAGGGCCGCGGACACGTTCCAGCGCGAGGCGGCGCGCAGCAGCGGCGCCCGCAAGCGCGCCGGCACGAAGGCGGGCAGGCCGCCGGAGCCGGCGAGGGCGCCGTCTCCCCCGCCGCCGCCGATCGTCGCGCCTCCTCTTTCTGCGGCCGGCGAGCACGGTGGCGGTCCCGCCGTGAAACCGTAATGCCAGGCCTCCCAGGAATAACGCTGGACGAAGCCGAAGCGGGTGGCGTTGGCGGCGAGCCAGCCATAAGCCGTTTCCGGCCCGAGGTCCAGCTCGGTGGCGCACCGGTGCAGGGACTTGCCGGGCGGCGCAACCCAGGTCGGGTCCGGATGGGCCGCGAACAGCGCCGCCTGCTCGGCATCCGAACGGAAGCCGGAATTGACGACCAGAGCGAGGCCGTCCTCCGCCGCTGCCGCCGCCATCCGATCGAAGGCGGCGGCGACATCGGGCCTCATGCCCTCGCCGTTGCGGTAGACCAGCGGACCGCTGTAACCGCCGCCGCTCGCCATCGCCGGCTCCGTGCCGATCCAATTCGTCGGCGCACCGGCTTCGGCGATGGCAGAGGCCTCGACCTCTGCCCCCGATAGGCGCAGCCTGCCTGTCACCACCGCCTTGGCCCAAACCGGCACGAAGGACGCCCGATCGGGGAAGGAAACTCGCGCACCGGCTGCCGCGACGCCGTTTGCCTCGGCGGCATCGATCGCCGCGGCGTGCGCCCGCGCCAGGTATGCAGCCTTCTCCAGGTGCCGCGGGTTGAGCGAGCCGTCGGGCAGCCTCGAGGGCGAGAGAAGGCGCGGCATGTCGTCGCGCATCGACCGCGCCGCCGAGATCGCGGCCAAGTCGGCGCCTCGCTGCGCCCTCCCCTTCCCGGTCACCGCACCGGCGATCGCGACCAGCGCCAACGCCATGGCGATCAGAGCGAACGAGCCGCCCAATGCCAGGATCAGCGCCTGGCCGCTCTCTCCCAAGAGACGCCCCTTCAGGCGGTTGGACAACCCGGTGACACCCGTCGACGGCGCTCCGAGCAAGGCGAGGCGGCCCGCGAACCAGCCGAGCGGCCGCTTCAGGACGGCGACGCGGAGCCCGCGCTCGATCATGTCGCCGGCGACCAGCGCCGTCAGCGGACGGTCCTCGGCGAGATCGGCGCGAAGCATGGCCGCCGACGCGCGGATGCGGGGTTCGGCCAGGACCGGCTGCAGCAGCCGCGGCGGCAGGTGGAGGACGGCCGCGGCGTCACGCACCAGCGGCAATGCCGCGGGGATCTGCTCGACGCCGGCCTGGTCGGACGCGAGAGTCAGGTGGCAGAACTGGCCGCGAGAGGCGACGTGCGCCTGCGGCAGATGCACCGCCAGGCGCTCCTCCAGCTCCCGCGCCGCCGCGGTCGCGATCAGCGAGGGCCGCGGCGCCCGCTCGCCGCTGAGGTCGATCAGCAGTCCGGCCCGATCGCGGTCCGCCCCGGCGCAGGCAAGCGCCGCGGCGGCGGCCCTGGCCCCGGTGGCAGCCCCGACGGCGGTGACCAGGACCGTCGCCCCCTCCTTCACCTGGGCCTCGCCGTCGCCGAGGAGGTCACGGTGAGGCGGTCGGCGATCGACCGCAGCGGCGCCGGCGGTGGCAGGCGCACCGTCACCCGCCCTCCCCTCACGGTCACCTCGACTTCGTCCTCCGCCCAAGCGGGCAGGGCGGCGCGGACCGCCTCCGCGGCGGGACTTCCCGTCGCCAGCGCCAGCGCCCCGGCCTCGGCGGCGCCGTCGGCGAGGGTCAGGGCGTAGCCGGTGGCGAGGAGCTGCAGCGCGATCAGGCCCGCCAACAGCAGCGCCGGCAGCGCCGCGACCAGCTCCACGGTCGCTTGGCCACGTTCATGGTTCATTGCGCGCCTCCAACTGCGTTCGAGCCCCCACCGTCAGTCGCGGCAGCGCCGGCAACAGGCGCGGGATCCCCACCCGCACCGCGATGTCCCCATCCGCGGCGATCTCGGCTCCCTCGCGCAGCGAGGGCGGCAGCGCCCGGCGAGCCGCCTTCCTTGTGTCGCCGCCGACGACCGACGCCCGCGCCGCGGCCCGTGCGGCGGTTCCCGCCGACCACAGCGCCTGGCCGGCCAGGCCGATCTGTGCCGCGACCAGGACCGCCAGCAGCAGGAACGGGACCACCGCGATCAGCTCGACCGAGGCGGTTCCGTCCTCCCTGCGAAGGCTGCTGGCGGCCTGGCGCGACACGCCCCGGACCGTC
>DASVWY010000076.1:0-4726 GCA_036392975.1 Solirubrobacterales bacterium
CGCACCAGCTCGCGGGCCGCTTCGAGGTAGGTCGATAGGTTGCCCCGGCGAAGGGCTTCGACTGCCTCCATTGCTAGCGGGCGAGAGCCTCGTCGATCGCGCTGGAGACCTCGTCGACGTAGACGAACTCCAGCTCGCTGCGCTCGTGCTCGGGGATCTCGGCGATGTCGCCTTCGTTGCGCTCGGGCACGATCACCCGCTTCAACCCGGCGCGCTGCGCCGCCAGCGACTTCTCCTTCAGGCCGCCGACCGGCAGCACCTGCCCGGTCAGCGTCACCTCGCCGGTCATCGCCACGTCGTTGCGAACGGGACGGCCGGAGACGAGCGAGGCGAGGGCGACGGTCATCGCCACCCCCGCCGAGGGGCCGTCCTTCGGGACCGCGCCGGCCGGAACGTGGATATGGATGTCGCGCTCGGCGAACCAACCCTCGCCGAGGTCGGGCGCGACCTGGGGCCAGTGGCCGCGCACGTAGGAGAGCGCCGCCTGCGCCGACTCCTTCATCACGTCGCCGAGCTGACCGGTGATCGTCAGCTTGCCCGAGCCCGGCATCGCCGTCGCCTCGATGAAGAGGACGTCACCCCCGGTCGGCGTCCAGGCGAGGCCGGTGGCGACGCCGGGGTCCTTGGTGCGGCGGCGCTGCTCGGCGAAGAAGCGACGCCGCCCGAGCAGCTCCCGCGCCCGTTTGGCGGAGATCTTTACCTTCCCGTTCGGCTTGCCTTCGGCGACCTCGCGCGCGACTTTGCGGCAAATCGTGCCGATCTGCCGCTCCAGGTTGCGGACCCCGGCCTCACGCGTGTACTCCTCGACGATCGCGGTCAGCGCCGGATCGGCGAACTCGATCTGCGACGGCTTCAGGCCGTTGGCCTCGATCTGGCGCGGCACCAGGTAGCGGCGGGCGATGTGGCGCTTCTCCTCCAGCGTGTAGCCGGCCAGCTCGATCGTCTCCATCCGGTCCTGGAGCGGCCCGGGGACCGTGTCGAGGATGTTGGCCGTGGCGATGAACATCACCTCCGAGAGGTCGAACTCGAGGTCGAGGTAGTGGTCGCGGAAGCTGTCGTTCTGGGCCGGGTCGAGAACCTCCAGCATCGCCGAGGAAGGATCGCCGCGAAAGTCGGCGCCCATCTTGTCTATCTCGTCGATCATGAAGACGGGGTTATTGGAACCGGCGTCGCGCAGGGCGCGGATGATCGTCCCCGGCATCGCCCCGATGTAAGTGCGGCGGTGGCCGCGGATCTCCGCCTCGTCGCGGACGCCGCCGACCGAGATCCGCTCGAACTCCCGCCCCAGTGCCTTGGCGATCGATTTGCCGAGGCTGGTCTTGCCGACGCCCGGCGGGCCGACGAAACAGAGGATCGGGCCGGGCGAGTCCGGCTTCAGCTTGCGCACCGCCAGGTACTCGAGGATCCGGTCCTTGACTTTCTCCAAGTCGTAGTGGTCGGCGTCGAGCACCTCGCGGGCGTGGGTGACGTCGAGGTTGTCCTCGGTGCTCTGCGACCAGGGAAGCTCGACCAGCCACTCCAGGTAGGTGCGGATGACACCGTGCTCCGCCGCCGCCGGCGGCAGTTTCTCCAGCCGCGAGAGCTCGCGATCGGCCGCTTTGCGGGCGTGCTCGGGCAGCCCGACCTCCTCGATCCGCTCGCGCAGCTCGTTTACCTCGGCCTGCTGCTCGTCGCCCTCCCCCAGCTCGTCCTGGATCGCTTTCAGCTGCTGGCGCAGGAAGAACTCGCGTTGGCCTTTGTCGACTTCCGACTGCACCTGATCCTGGATCTGGCTGCCGAGCTGGACCACCTCCAGCTCGCGGGCGAGGATCTGCGAGAGGCGGCGCAGTCGCGCCGTGACGTCGACCTCCTCCAGCAGCTCCTGCTTCTCCTCGGTCGAGATCCGCAGCGCGCCGGCGATCAGGTGGCCGAGCGCGGCGGGCTCGTCGAGGTTGGCGACCGCCATCTGCAACTCCTCGGGCAGGTAGGGGATGTGCTCGACGATCTCCGAGAAGGTGCGCTGGACGTTGCGGGTCAGCGCCTCCAGCTCCGCCCCCTCCTCGACCACGTCGGGCAGCTCGCTTATCCGCGCCACCAGGTAGGGCTCCTCGGCGACGTAGGGCCCGAGCCGCACCCGCTGGGTGCCCTGGACGAGGATGCGAAGCGTCCCGTCGGGGACTTTCAACATGCGGGCGACGACACCGACGACGCCCACCTCGAACAGCTCCGCGGGGCCCGGCTCCTCGCTCTCGGGGTCGCGGGAGGCGACCATGACCAGCATCCGGTTGGCGCCGAGCACGTCGTCGACCAGCTTGATCGAGCGCTCCTGGCCGACCGCCAGCGGGGTCAGCGTCTCCGGAAAGGTGACGGTCTCGCGCAGCGGCAGGACCGGCAGCGCGTCGGGAAGGGGCTGGCTGGCCCGAATCGCGTCCTCCGCGTCGAGCGGCGACTCGACCACCTCGAGGACCGTGGAGCCCTCCATCACTCGCGCCCTATCGGAACCCTGCGGGTGGTCTCGGCGGGATCCTTGAGCGGCAGGTCGATCCGCAGGACGCCGTCCTCGTAGGTCGCACTGGCCCGGTCGGCATCGACGTCGACCTGGAGCTCGACGACGCGGCGGAAGGGGCCCGATGGGATCTCCACCTGCTGGTAGACGCGGCCCTCGGTTTCCTGCACCGGCCGTTCGCCGACGATCGCCAGCTGGCGGCCGCTGACCTCGATCCCGACCTGGTCGAGGTCGACACCGGCAAGGTCGACCTTGACCACCGCCCGCTGCGGCTCGCCGCAGTAGTAGACGTCGACGTTCGGCGAGAAGCCGCTGCTGCGGCGGCTGACGTAGGCCGTGCGGCCCCAGGCCCCGCCCAGCATCTGGTCCATCTCCCGACGCATGCGGGCAAAGTTCGCGAAGACGTCGCGCTCAGGCATGAGCGAAAACCATAGCCACCCAGAAGGGCGGCGGGCCGCCGAGACGACCCCGTCGCCCTTCTACGCAGCGGTGGATTGGGTGGCCCAGCGGGGCGGGCGCATCAGCAGCACCGGCTGGCGAGGCGGGACTAGGCCCTCGGGCCGGTTGGGGCGGAAGGTGGTGCAGGGCTCGTCGAGTTCGAGGGCGCAGAGCGTGTTCTTGCGGAAGTAGCAGTCGTCGCAGGTGGGCGGCTTGGGCTTGCGCGGCATCGGCGGGCATGTTGGCACTCTTGTGACGCTTTCGTGACGGTCGATTCCGCAAAGCGCAACGATCTTGGGACGGATCCGTCACATCGTTCCCGCGTCTTGCGGCTTTGCGAGGCAGCGACAGGTTTAGAGGGCCGCCGCCGCTACCATTCGAGCCTGGATGGAAGCCCGGAATCGCAGCGAGCAGCTCTCGGCCTCCCCGCAGCTCTTCGAGAGCGATTTCCTCAACTTCTTCTCGCGGGTGCATCCGGCGATCCCGGCCGTCGTCTTCGTCCCCGTGATCGTCGCCATGCAGTGGCTCGGAGCCGACCGCGGCCTGGCCGGCTGGGAGCTGGCCCTGCTGACCCTTGGCGGCGTCGGCATCTGGACCTTGACCGAGTACTGGCTGCACCGGCTCGTCTTTCACTGGGAGCCCGACAACGCGATCGGCCGGCGAATGCACTTCATCATCCACGGCATCCACCACGACCATCCCAACGACAAGATGCGGCTGGTGATGCCGCCCGCGGTCTCGATCCCCCTCGCGGCGCTCTTCTTCGGCGGCTTCGTGCTGATCTTTGGAACGCCGGCTGCCTATCCCCTGTTCGCGGGCCTGCTCGTCGGCTACCTCTTCTACGACTACACCCACTACTACGTGCACCACTTCGTGCCGAAGTCGGCCCTCGGCAGGCGTCTGCGCGAGCAGCACATGCGCCACCACTTCCAGGACCACCGCTACGGCTACGGGGTCTCCTCGCCGATCTGGGACGTGGTATTCGGCACCCTGCCCCGCAGGCGCAAGAGCTAGGCCTGTAACCAAAGCGCTGCGGCGGTCCACCATGTCACCTGGCGCCCGCGTTGCATATCGCACGGAGCGGGACGGACCGCGTAACACACCGTTGTACTGTGTGCGACACTGCAGTTCGCAATTACTTGCTTACCAGTCTCCGGTGCGCTACCGCCACCGGCCGAAAGGAAAGAAATGCCAAGCACGACTCACGTACTCGACGAGGCCCGGGACCTGGTCAAGAAGCGCCTCGCCGAGTTGGATGACGAGCGCCAGCGTCTCGAGAGGGCCCTCGCCGAGCTGGGTGGCAAAGCCACCGGCCGCACGGGACGCCGCCCCGGCCGCCCGCCGGGCTCGGGGACCAAAGCTGGGAAAAAAGCCGGCGGCCGTCGTCGACGGCGCCGCCGCGGCGGCACCCGGGCCGACCAGGCCGTGACGCTGGTCGAGAGCAGCCCTGGCATCAGCGCCGCGGAGATCGCTAAAACGATGAAAATCAAACCCAACTATCTGTACCGGGTTCTTGGCGACCTCGAGAAAGAGGGACGGGTGACGAAGAAAGGGCGTCAGTACTACGGCGCCAAATAGGGGACGCCCTCAGGGGGCATCCCGGTAGGAGCTCCACTTAACTTTTTCTGAAGACAGAATGCGGCCGTCCGAGGAAGGTCGCTCAGAAAAAGTACAAGACGTTCCGCCCCTACCGGGATGCCCCTGACCCAAGCCCTAGCTGGCCCCTAGACCAATCCCAGCTGGCTGACCGCGTCCCGCTCGTCTTTCAGCTCCGCGATGGTGGCGTCGATGCGGGTGCGTGAG